>PMMM01000204.1 GCA_003162245.1 Phycisphaerales bacterium | reverse complement strand
GAAATAAACAGGATGCGTATGATCCACTCAACATCGGAGACATCCGCGGAAAACCCGTCTCTGAGGTGGTGGGCCTCATGCGGCTCATCGAGGAGCGCGTTGATCGCCTTGGCAACGCGCGGCGCCAGATTGTTGTCGAGGAAGAACCTCAAGGAGTCTCACGCGGCGAGATGCTTTTCGTATTCGACGGCCTGCGACACTGACCGCTCAGAAACCTCGTACCAGTGGGCGACGTCATCGACAGAGCCTACAACACGCACGGCCTCGGCTAAGACCGCGGTCGGCACACCTCGGTCGTTGACGATCGGTTGACCGAAAGCCCGCGCTGGGTCAATCACGACCCCCTTGTGCAAACCCATCGGCCACCAGCGCACCGGCGAGTCCCCGGAAAACTCGACGCCCCTCAGATATGGCGAGATAACTTGATTGAAATACTGCTGGCGTCTCACGAGCTCGACGACCACAGGTTCCGTCGTCCTAGTGCGCAGCTCGGCAAAAATGTCCCGCCCATCTGTCTTGAACTTCTGAGTGCTGAGGGGATGTGTGTCCCCGAACATCTCGCGCGCCCGTTGCGCGGCTTTGCGAATCGTCGGCCAGCTAACGCCTTCGCACAAGAACGCGTCGACGAAGCGCACTTCAAGGAGGTCGCGGAATCCGAGGGATAGGAAGCCGTCTATCGGCGGGAACTCCGGCGCCCACACAGGCAGCGAGGCGCCAACTCCGGTCCGGGTCGCAAACCGGTATCCCCGAAGCCATCGGCGGATGCGGCCGGCGCTGACGCGCGAAAGGCGCGCAGCTTCGCCCACACTGTATATTCCCTTGCCCAGTAACAGCTCCGTGCCGCCAACCACCACGCTGCCCTCACAACGCTCGTTATTGATGTTATCCACTATCGGCCAGGTAGAGCAAGCACCTCGCGAGTTGAGCCTGCCCACGTACACGGATCCTGGTCGGGTGCTGGCCGGTCCTCCTCCCGGCGACGACCTCGCGGTTGGTCGCCGAAAAACGCGTCCCAAAGACGCGGGTGCAGTCGCTGGATGCCGTTCCGGGCCCACGCGTGAAGGAACGGATTCGCGCGAGCCTCATCCCCGCGCCGCCAAGACCGCCAACCGTGCGCACGCCGCAGACCCTCCGAAACCCCTCCCCGACCCCGCCGGCCCAATGTTGCCAACCGTCAGCCGTCGAGAACCCGGTGTCCCGCCCTGCCAGCCGAACATTGCCAAGGGGGGGGTAGCGCGCCGTGCGCAATCTGGCAACCTTCGCGTTCCCGCTCTCCGGACCGCGCACGGAACCACGTAAACGGTTGTCACGCCTGCCAAGGGCGCCTCGCGGGCCGCTATTTCCCCCGCAGCAGCCGTTGCCGCAGGCGGGCGTCGATGTAGGGCTGGATGTCGCCGTTGAGGACGCGGTTCACGTCGCCGATCGCGAGGTTCGTGCGGTGGTCCTTGACGTGGATCGTGGAGCCGTGGATCACGTAGCTGCGGATCTGGTTGCCCCAGGCGATGTCGCCCTTCTCGCTGTAGATCTTGGCCAGCTCCGCGTCCTGCTTGACCTTCTCCATCTGCTCCAGCTTGGACTGGAGGATGCTCAGCGCCATCCGCTTGTTCTGCGCCTGGCTGCGCTCGTTCACGCATTCGACCATGACGCCGGTCGGCTTGTGGCGAACCCGCACGGCCGTCGCGACCTTGTTGACGTTCTGCCCGCCGGCCCCCGACGCCCGGCGGAAGAACTCGATGTCGAGATCGCCGTCGGTGAGCTCGATCTGCGTCTCCTCCAGCTCGGGCAGGCAATCGACGCCGACGAACGACGTCTGCCGCTTGCCCTGCGCGTTGAACGGGCTGATGCGGACGAGCCGGTGCACGCCAAGCTCGCACGCGAGATAGCCGTACGCGTACGCCCCCTCGACGCGGAGCGTGACGGACTGGATGCCGGCCTCCTCGCCGTCGCGACGATCGACCTCCGTCGCCTTGAACCCCGCGTTCTCGAAATACATCAGGTACATCCGCAGCAGCATCGTGGCGAAGTCGCACGCATCGACGCCGCCGGCCCCGGCCTGGATGCTGAAGAAGCAGTTGCGGGCGTCGTTCTCGCCGGAGAGGAGCGTGAGCAGCTCGATGTGGTCGGTCTGGCGGGCGATGGTCTCGAGCTCGCGCTGCAGCTCGTTGCGTGTCTCGTCGTCGTTCTGCTCCCGCACCAGCTCGACGAGCACGTGGGCATCGTCGGACCGCCGGAGCAGCTCCTGCATGGGCTCGACCTTGGCGCGGAGGGCTTTGAGCTCGCCGACGACCTTCTGGACAGTCTCCTGGTGCTCCCAGAACCCCGGCCGCTCCATCTGGCCGCTGAGTTCCCCGAGGCGGGCGACCTTAGCGGGCAAATCAAAGGGAGTCCCGGATCGCGTGGATCCGGGCCGTCAGCCCCTGCAACGTCCCGGCTGGATCTTCGAAAGCTACCATTGCACTTTCTCGTACACTTCCACCGCTGAGGCGCGGAGAGCGCTGAGGACGCAGAGGATTCTAATCGTGTTTTGGCGCGCCGGCGAGACCGCGTTCGACACAATGCGCAAACCGTCCCCGTCCCAGTCCTTCGCTCGGCGGGCTCAGCGCTCTCTGCGCCTCCGCGGTTCCATTCACCCGCCGGCGGCCTTTTTCAGCGCCTCCGCCTTGTCCTTCCGCTCCCAGGTGAAGTTCGGCAGCTCGCGGCCGAAATGCCCGTTCCGCGCCGTCTCTTTGTAGATCGGCCGCCGCAGATTCAGGTGCTCGATGATCGCCCGCGGCGTGAGCGGGAATACCTCGCGGACCGCGGCGCTGAGCTTGTCGTCGCTGATCTTGCCGGTGCCCTCGGTGCTCACGAGCACGCTGATCGGCTCCGCCACGCCGATCGCGTACGAGATCTGCACTTCGCAGACCTCGGCCAGACCGGCGGCAACGATGTTCTTGGCGATGTAGCGCACCATATACGACGCCGAGCGGTCAACCTTAGTGGGGTCCTTGCCGGAAAACGCCCCGCCGCCGTGGCGGCCGCGGCCGCCGTAGGTATCGACGATGATCTTTCGGCCGGTAAGGCCGGTGTCGCCGTGGGGGCCGCCGATCTCGAAGCGGCCGGTGGGGTTGACGAGGACGCGGATGTTGGGGTTCCACCAGTCGCCGAGCACGGGCTTGATGATCTCGGCGGTCACGGCCTGGGCCAGCTCTTTCTGGCGGTCGTTCCACATGGGGTGGTGCTGGGTCGAGAGCACGACGGTTTCGACGCGCGTGGGCCGCAGCCCCTCGTACTCGACGGTCACCTGGCTCTTGGCATCCGGCCGCAGGCCCTCGATGGCCTTCTTCGTACGCGCGCCGACGTGGTCCTCCATCAGGCGATGCGCCAGCCAAATCGGCAGCGGCATGAGCTGCGGCGTCTCGCGGCAGGCGAAGCCGAACATCATGCCCTGGTCGCCGGCGCCGTCGCGGTCCACGCCCATGGCGATGTCGGGCGATTGCCGCTTGATGGAGGTCAGAACGGCGCAGGAGAGGTAGTCGAACGCCATATCATCGGAGACGTACCCGATCTCCTTGATGGTCTCGCGGACGACGTCGGGGATCTCGACGTAGGCTTTGGTGGTGACCTCGCCGGCGACGACGGCCATGCCGGTCGAGACGAGGGTCTCGATCGCGACGCGCGAGTATTTGTCCTGCGTGAGCATGGCGTCGAGGACGGCGTCGGAAATCTGGTCCGCGACCTTGTCGGGATGCCCCATGCTGACTGACTCGGACGTGAACAGGTACTTTCGGTTCTTATTGATGTCAACGATCAAGTCCGGCTCCTTTCAGAGTGCGGTCGGCGCCCGCCGCCCCCCTTGGCGTTGCCCGGGCATGGTAGTCGCTGGGGGCCGCGCGGACAAGGTAATTTGGCACCCGGCGGCGCTACCCGCGCAGGTGCCCCATCACGGCGTCGAACAGCCGGCCATTCGTCGCGACGGCCTCGGGCGCGGTGTGCGTCGCTCTGCCCGACCAGTCGGTCAGCGTGCCGCCGGCCTCGGTCACGACCGGCAGGACGGCGGCGGTGTCCCAGAGGGCCATGCGCGAGTCGAGCACGATCTCGGCCCGCCCGGTCGCCAGCAACGCATACGCGTAGGCGTCGGACCAGCCGCGGTCAACATAGCACGCCGCGCGCAACCGTTCGTACGCCGGTCCGCGGCCGTGCTCGTAAGTCAGCTTCGTGGACGTGACGAGCAGGCGCGCGTGCGCGACGTCGGACACCTCGGACACGCGTGCCGGGCGACCGTTCCACCGGCAGCCGAGGCCGCGAGCCGCGTACACCGTCTCGTGCAACGCAGGCAGGTGGATGACGCCGGCGAGCACCTCGCCGTCCCACTCGAAGCCGATAAGTACGCTATAGAGCGGCACGCCGCTGATGAACGACATGGTTCCGTCGATCGGGTCGAGGATCCAGCGGGCCGGCACACGCCCCCGCTTCTCGCCCAACTCCTCGCCGACGATGCCGTGGTCGGGGAAAGTGGCCTCGATGCGCCGACGAAGCAGTTGCTCCGCTTCGCGATCGGCAACGGTGACCGGCGTGTTATCGGTCTTCATCACGTGCGGGACGCCAGCGTTGAAGTATCCGAGCGTGACCGCGCCGGCCAACTGCGCGCTCTCGACGGCGAAATCCAGGATTCGCACCAGCTCTTTCTCTTGCAGCACGCCAGCACCTCGCCATCAACGTCGTGGCCGCCCGCTGTCGTCGAACGATCGCCGATATTCTTTCGCGGTCGCGGTGAATTGCAAGCCGGCACGGCCGCCAGAGCGATGCGGACCGGTAAGAAACGAGTCCGCCCCGCGCGGCACCGCGTCACCGCGGGCGAATCCTGCTTTAGCGGCCTTTTTCGACCTCTAAATCGAACAACCGGCTTGATCCCCCCGGGGGAGAGCGCGGTATGATGAGTTTTTCTGCGACGCGGCGCGTACGCGGAGACGTGGGAAAGTCGCTCGGGGTGTGTCTGCTCGCGGCGTGCGAGTCCTCGCCGACAGGGTCAGTCCGCCCGCCGTTCGCGCTCTAGCACGGGCTCTGTGCCGGCCCGTGGTCTGAACATGAAACAGCTTTCACTCGCGTCATCATTCCAAACAAGAGGAGGTTGTTGATGGTAGCGCGCAAGACTTCGTTGCGATTGTGGACCACGATGGGCGTTGTCCTGGGCCTGGCGGCGGGATTGGCCGCGGCGGACACATGGTTACAGGTAGACCAGGCGGAGGCCATCGTCCAGCAAGAGCCCACGGCTGCCAGCGCCCCGACGCTCTCCGTCGAGGCCGCCGATCTGAGCGGACTACGCGTCGCCGTGCACGCCGATGGGCTAACCCTGCACCCGCGGCAGAACAAGGAGGGGCAATCATTCATTGAGCTGACCTGGCCCGATGCGCAGCCGTACGGCGCGCTCGGCACGCCGGCGTTGCCGGTGGTCCGGCGGATCTTCGCGGTGCCCGAAGGCGCGCAGGTGAGCTACACCGTTCGGGCCGGCGCGGAAGCCACGATCGACGCGGCCACGCTTGGAATGCCGCTGGTGGCGTGGCCCGTGCAGGCGCCGGTGGAGAAGCTCCCCGGCGCGCTCGAGCGGGCCGTGTTCCAGATGGATGCGCAAAGCTACGCGGACGACTCCGGCCTGTTGGCGGAGCGCGCGAGCGTGCAAGAGCTCGGCATCGTCCGCGGCCAGCACCTCTGGCAGCTCGAAATTTACCCCGTGTCTTATAACCCCGCGAAGCAGACGGTGAGCTTCTGTCGGGACATCACGGTGGACATCGCCTTTGACGGGATCGCCATCTCCCGTGGCGACCTGCGCCCGCTGCCCGGCCTTCGCCGCGTCGTCTTGAATCCCGAGGTCCTCCCCAGCGTCGCAACGCGCGCGCAGGGCAACTACCTGATCATCGCGGCCAGTGCGTACCAGAGCGGGATCGCGTCGTTCGCCACGGCGAAGACCGCCCAGGGCTACACGGTGACTACGCACGCGGTCGCCCCTGGCACGACGAAGGAGACCATCAAGGCCTACATTCAGGGCCTCTACGGCGGCGCCGGCTCGCCGGACTACGTTCTGCTCGTCGGCGACACCGACACGATCCCGGCGTGGACGGGCGGCGGCGAGGGCACTCCCGACACGGACATCCAGTATGTGTGCATGGACGGAGCCGCGGACTGGTATCCCGACATCCCGCTCGGACGTTTCTCGTGCACGACGGCGACGCACCTGAGCAACATCATTGCCAAGACCTTGTACTTCGAGGGCGGCGCGTGGGCCGATCCACAGTACATCAAGCGGGCGGTGTTCATGGCGTCGGAGGACCATTACACGGTCAGCGAGGGCACGCACAACTACGTCATCGAGAACTACATGGTGCCCAACGACATCGTGTGCAACAAGCTGTACTGCCACACGTTCGGCGCCGTGCCGGCGCAAACCACGGCCGCCTTCAACGATGGCCGCTTCTTCGGCATCTACAGCGGTCACGGCGCCGAGACCTACTGGGCCGACGGGCCGGTGTACTACCAGAGCGATGTGAACGCGCTGACCAACGCGAACATGTACGCCTACGTGTGCAGCTTCGCATGCCTGACCGGTAATTTCACGGTCGACGAGTGCTTCATGGAGACCTGGGCTCGCGCCGCGAACAAGGGCGCCGCCGTCGTCATGGGCTCGACAATCGAGAGCTACTGGACCGAGGACGACGTACTCGAAAGACGCCTGTTCGACACGATCTATGACGCGAACCAGCCCGAGGTCGCCAAGCAGATCGGCCCCGTGCTCCTCGAGACCAAGATGCGGTACCTGGCCGAGATGGGTTCCGGCGCGACGACCCGCCGCTACTTCGAGATGTACAACATCCTCGGCGATCCGTCGCTCGGCTACCCCGGCAACTGCTCCGACGTTGGCACGATCATACTCGACAGCGCCAAGTATGCCTGCGAGAGCACGGCGGCGATCCGCGTGCTCGACTGCGGACCGAACACCAATCCGGATGCCGTCGACACGGTCACCATCACGATCACGTCGACCTCCGAGCCCGCCGGCGAGAGCGTCCTTTTGACCGAAACCAGCCCGAATTCCGCGCTCTTCGAGGGCTCGATCTCGCTGAGCACCACGAACGCGCCGGGCGTGTTGTGGGTGCACGCGGGGGACACGATTACGGCGACGTACAACGACGCGGATGACGGCAGCGGCAACCCGGCGGTCGTCACTGCGACGGCTGTGATCGACTGCACGCCGCCGGTCATTTCCAACGTGCACGTCACCGATTTGCAGGCCCGCAGTGCCACGGTCGCCTTCAACACCAACGAGCCGGCGCGTGGCGTCGTACACTACGGCCTGGCCTGCGGCAGCCTCAACCAGACCGCGAGCGGCAGCGGCTACAGCACGACCCCCGCTGTTAGCCTGTCCGGCCTCCAGGACAACACCACCTACTTCTATCGCGTGGACGCCGCCGACGAGGCCGGCAACAGCGCCTCCGACCTGAACTGCTACACCTTCACGACGCCGGAGGTGCCGGACTACTTTACCGAGCTGTTCAGCGCCAACGACATGGACAATCTCGGCCTGTCGTTCACGCCGAACGGCTCGGTCGACTTCTATCTCGGCTGCGTCGGGCCGATCACGCAACTGCCGACCGATCCGACCGGCGGGACGACGCTCTCGCTGACCGATGACAGTTACGCCCAGGTCACGCTGACCGGCGGCGCGACGGTCGCGCTCTATGGCACGACCTAC
>PMMM01000210.1 GCA_003162245.1 Phycisphaerales bacterium | reverse complement strand
AGGCCCGCGACGAGTTTCGGGCGATCCTGACAGCCGATCAGTTGACCCTGCTCGATCAGGCGGAGGCCCAGTTCGAGCCGCAGTAGGAGCCGGGCCGGCGGCGCAGGAGAATGCCCATGAACTCGGGATCACCAACAAGCACGGTCAGGTTGCCGCCGGCGGCGCGGAAGGGCGCGCGGATCGCCAAGCTCGTGCTCGCCTTCGCGCCGGCGCTCTTGCTAACGCTGCCGGTACAAGCCCGAGCCGCCAGCGATACCACCACGGACCCAAATCAGACCAGCACGGTTGCCACCACGTTTAGCGCCAGCGGCGGTACGCCCGGAAGCTGGGTGCAAGCCGCCATCGCGCGGCACAACGCCCTCATCGTGGCACGCGTGGACGCGGCCCAGAACGGGCAGACGCCCGGCGTGCGGTCGAGCAGCAGTACCACGACCGACACGACCACCACGACCGCGACGACCGCGAGCACCAGCGACACGTCGAGCACCCTCGACAGCCTCAGCACGCTGCTAAGCCAGTACTCAAGCTCGCTCAGCTCGCTCGACTCGCTTAGCAGCCTGCTCAGCAGCCTGACCGGCACTTCCGTCACCAGCACGGCCACCAGCAAGTCGATTGCTGCGCAGAAAAGCACCACCAGCGCGGACACCACGAGTTCGACCAGCACCACCACAGACTCCACTACCGACACTACCTCCAGCAGCGGGTCGAGCGCCACTACCAGCTCGGGTGGAGCGATCGCACGCCTTCCGACGGCGAGCGAGCTTTACTCAACGTCGACGACAGCGGCCGACGACCAGCCCAAGTTCGCGGTCCGCTTGGCTGAGGGCCTCATCGAGACGTTCTCGAGCCAGCTTTCGTCGATGTTCCAATCCACGGACTTCATCGACCTTCTGAAAGCACAGTTGGAGCCGTTTCTCCTCCCGCTTACGCAAGACCAGAGCGCTGACTCGACCGCGGCCGGTAGTGAGACCAGTTCGAGCAACACCAGCGACTCCAGTTCGGCAAATGCGGCACTGTGAGTGACGGACCCGGGTACGCGGTGGCCATGGTCTCCGCGGGACGGGCTGGCGCAACGTCCATGCTCGGCCGCGGAGTGCGTGCCGGGAAGAGAGAAAGGAGAGGACACGGTATGGATAGCCGAGGTGCGTACCGGACGATCGTCGGGTTCGTCGCGCTTCCCCTGCTCCTGGTTGCGGGCTGCCCGCTGAGCTCGGACAGCGTCGATTTGTCCGAGCGCGGAAACCTGACCCTTGTGGTCAGCCGTGTCTCCGAGTCGGCTGTCGCGACGGCCACGGCGAAGGTCGTGGACAACAACATCCTGTCACTCGCGCGCCGGAAGATCACGCTGGCGGACGATCAGATTCTCTCCGTAAACGACGTGCCGCTGACGGCCACGACGTTGACCGATCTGGGGCTGGACGCGACCCTGACCGCCACGATCAAGGCCGTGGAGGCGCCGTACAAGTACACCGTCAGCTTCGACAATCAGGGCGTGGCCACCACGTTCAAAGTTGCGCCGCCGGACGATTTCTCCGACGTCACGCCCGCGGCGTCGACGGTGGTCTCGCGCAGCGGATTCGACCTGACTTGGGAACCGGCTGACGACGACGCGACCGTCAGCATCACGATCGCCGGGCAGGTCGTCTCGTATGCAAGCGACGGAAGCGCACACGTCGGCGCCGGTTCTGTGTCCCTCGCGGACCTCGCCGACGACGGGGGCATCTCGATCGGGTCGGCGCAGCTCAGCGGGTTTGTCGCCGGCGACATCACGGTGACGCTGACGCGCGCCAAGACGGCCTCGCAGAAGCTCGGGTTCTCCGCGGGCACGATCCGTCTGGAAATCGTGCGCACGATCCCCCTCACCCTGGCAGCCTCCACCGTCCAGTCCACGACGGACGGCAATTGAGAGGCCCGGCGGCCGCGTCCACGACGGCTTATTCGCACGTCGTGCGCTAACGCGCGCTACGGCTTCTTCTCGCCCGGCTCCGGCTTGCCCTCCGGTTTGGGTTGCTGGCCGGCTTTGGATTCGTCGCCGGGGAACAGCTCTTCCTCTTCACCCTTCGTCGTCGCGGGCTTGGCGGCGACCAGATGGTCGCGGAGCTTGACGTACGCTTCGAGATACGGGCTACGCTCGCGTTTCTCGACGGCCTTGGTGATGGTGGCGGCCGCCTGCTCGCGGAACGTGTCGGCCTGCGACGCGTCGAGGCGCGCGGTCAGAAGCTGGGCGGCCGCGAGGGCCCCGAGCGGCACCCAGGCAGTGTTCGGCGGCCCCTTCGACAGCTTCTCGTACGTATCGCGGGCCTCTTTGAGCGTCTTGAGCCCCTCCTCCCGCGCGGTGTCCAGCACCGTCTGGAACGGGGCCGAGTCGAACTTGAACTCCGGATTCGGGTTGATCTCGGCGAACAGGCGAATCTCGTCGATCAGCCGCTGGTTGCTCTCGACGCGCTGCGCGTGGATGCGCCCGGCCAGCACGCGGGCCGCCGCCTCCGCGCTCTGCGACACCTGCTCTAGATACTGGTCTTTGAGAAGCAAATTGAGCCGTTCGTTGCGACGGTTCGGATCGGCATTCTGTTGGATGTCGCGCGCGGCGCGGAGCCAATTCTGCGCGACGGCCTGCCCCTGACGGAACGCACGTGCCGACGTTTCGGCCGCCTTGAGCGCGTCCGTCTCCTTGGTCAGCGCCGCCGCCGCCGCCGCCGCGACCTCCGCCAGGTCGCTCTTCTGCTGCGTGTCGAGCTCGGTGACGCGGGTCTCGTGGCGCGCCGCCTCGCTCTCGGCCTGCTTGCCCAGGTCGCGAACGTGGTTTATCTGCTGCTCGAGGGACGCGTTCGCCGTGCTATAGCGCTGCGCGGCCTGCTGCGTGACCGCCAGGCGCTGTCGCAGCTCGCCGAGCCCGGGCAGCGGTTCGCCGCCCTCGATGGCGAAGGTGTTGGGGTCCTCACCGACCAGCGTGGCGCCCGGCCGCCCGCCGAAGCGCAACTCCTGCTCGCGCTCCTGGGCCTGCTGGAGCCGGCCCGACAATGCCAGGTAGCGCGTGCGGTAGCTGGCGAACGCCTGGTCATCGCCGGCGGCGAAGCCCTGCGTTTCGAGCTGTTGGAGCTCTTGCGCCGTGGCCTTCATTTCGTCGTCGGCCTGAGTCAGATCCTGTTCGCGCTGCTTGACTGCCGCCGCGCTCGCCGCCAGGTCCTTGTTGGCCTGATCGCGGCGATCGCTCAGTTCGTCGAGGTCCACGCGCAGCTTGCTCAGAATCCCGCTCACCTCGAGCCCGCGGAAGTGGTCCGCCGCGCTGCGCGCCAGCTTCCATTCCGCCGCGTCGTCGAGCAGACGCGTCTGCGCGTCGGCCTGCCGGGTTCGCTGGCGCTCAGCTTCGACGAGCAGCTCCGCGGCGCGGAGGTACTCGGCCATGCCGAGCGAGTGCTGCACGGCGATGGCGCTGCCGTCGATGCCGACCGCGGCCTGGGCGTCGTCGATGGCCGCCTTGAGCAAGGCGTTGTTTTCCTGAACCGCCTTGTCGAACGCGGCGAAGCTCTGCTGAATGCCCGCGGCGTTGGCGCTGGGCGGCTGCAACGCGGGGGCCGGCAGCCGGCGCCGTTGGGCCAGCTCCTGTGCGGCGCTGATCCACTTGCGCCACTCCGCGCTCCGCTTGCCGAACTGCTCGCCGGCCTGCGCAACGGCGGCGTCGAGCGCGGCCTTGTCGGCCTTCAGGGCGGCCGTGTTCACCCCGTCCTTCAGCCAGTCGAGCTCGGGACTGACGCGGGCCAGCTCGCGGCGGGCCAGCTCGGCCCGCTCCTGCGCCTGCCAGCTCGCTTTTCGCTGCGAAGAACGGAAGACAGGGGCCACAAGGCCGGCGGCGAGAATCAAAACCGCGAGTGCGATGCCGACGATCAGAGGCGGTCTCACAACGCTTCTCCGCAGGAGGGCAGGAATTCGAGTGCCCGACGGCGCGCCCGCAGGCGCGCGTCCGGAAGCACGGGAATCTTAGAACTTCCCGGCCGGGGTGTCCACTGCCGGTCGCTGGTGCCGTCCATCGGGGCCGCGCGCACCGCCATCTCAGGGGTTGCCGTCCGAGGCGGAGCCGCTATCCGGCGGCGGGGCGCGTTGGACGAGCGCCTGGGCTGCGAGTCGTTCCCAGTTGTCGCCGCCGGTGGCACCGGCGAGCATTCCGGCGCGGTCGATGACGAAGACAAACGGCACTTGCCGCACGCCCCAGTTGCGGGTGAACTCGTCGCCCCATCCGCGGCCGTCGTTGCACTGCGGCCACTCGATGCCGAGGGCGCGGGCGGCGACCCGGGTCGCATCCGCCGTCTCGTCGAGGGCTACGCCGATGACGCGCACGTCCGGGTACGTGCAGCGGAACTGCTCGACGCGCTGCACGCATTGCCGCGCTGCGTCGTCGAAGCCGGCCCAGACCACGATCAGCACCGGGTGTCCCACGTACTCGCGCGTATCGAGCGTGCGCTCGTCGATGGTGCGGAGCGCCGCCCAGAACGGACGCCCGACCGATTCGAGCCGGTTCCACGTACCCAGGACCATCTCGGTCTCTTCATGATTCGGGAAGTGCGTGCCGAGATGCTCCGCGATCGCTCGCATCCCCTCGCGGTCGGCGTGCCGCGCCGCTTCCTCGAACAACCGGGTCGCCAGCCGCGGAACGTGCCGGCCGCGCGGGTAGCGTGCGATATAGCGGCGGTAGGCAGCCGGCAGGTCGATGTCCAGCGGGCGGATGGGCGCCGTGGTGGCCTGGCGGGTGGGGGGGGGCGGCGGCCCGGGTTCTCCTGGTTGGCAGAGAAGCTCCGCGTAAGCAGCTTCCTCTTCGGCGGCCGGACTTGGCGGGGCGCGCAGGATTTCGGCGATCCGGGCGCGCAGCGGTGCCAGATCGCCGCCGCGCAGCGTGCCGAGCTCGAAGAGGTTCGCCAGCTCGATCCGAATCGCTTCGTCGCGGTGCTGGCCGCCGGGGTACAACGTCAGGTATAGACGGAGCTGGTCCCGGAGCAGCGCATCGCGCCGCTGGGCGGTGACAAACCACTGCTCGAACGGCTGCGAAGTCGGGGGCGTCGCGTGAAGCGTCGCAATCCGCTGCCAGAGGGTTTCCTCGGCGGAGGCGTCCGTCGGTCGTGCGGCGGGCTGGGTGCCGGTCCCGCCGAGCGTGGCCGACGAGGCGAAGCCCAGGAGCAGAACGACAGCGTAAGCCGTCCGGCGAGCCCCACGGGCGTTGGCCGGCGTTGTGTCGAGCGGCTTTGCATGTCGCACGCTGATGGGCACCGCGCACCGATCTACCAGAACGACCAGTCGTCCACGCGCAGCACGATGAGATACAGGATCAGATTCGTGACGCCGTGCAGCAGGACCAGACAGAGAATGCTCCGCGTCCAGTAGAACACGGCGTTGAAGGCCATCCAGCACAGGATGCTGACGCCCCAGTTGTCGGGGTGTTGGAAGGTCGAGATGAGCGACGTGCCGAGGAACGAGACCCACGTAAAGCGCGCCAGCGGGATACGATCGAAGTTGTGCCAGTCGATCAAGGCCCGCAGCAGGAACGCCCGCCAGAACAACTCCTCGACTACGGGCACCGCGGTGCAGGCGACGGTCAGGCGGAGCGACCACGTCGTCCAGAATAATCGTCCGGCGCCGAGTGCGTCGCGCGGGTCTACGCTTACCTTCTCCCCAGGGTAGATCGGCAGTCGCCCGGGCAGGCCCCACGAGTCGAACGCGTGCTGCCCGACGACCCAGCCGCAGGCGATGAGGGCTCCGCCGAAGATCGCCACCGGCCAGTACGGTTTGCCCCAAGGCGGAAGGTGTCGCCGAACCGCCCAAACAACGGCCAGAGAGCCGATCCCGCGCAGAGCGATGGTGGCCGGCTGCCAGCCAGCCGGAAGCGCGTACGTGACGCCCAGCAAAAGCAGATAGCTCATCAAGGGGGCCATCAGGACGACATCGGGGCGTGTCGCAGCGAAGCGGTCGAGGCGCGCCGACAGGTTGCCTGGCTGACCGAGTTTTTCCGTTTCTGCCATCCAGAGCTTTCCGCCGGTGGGCCAAGAAGGGCACTATAACCCGCACGTCGGTCCAGGCTAGGGGGCCTGCTCGTCCAAGCGACGGCGACGGACGCCCGGCAGTTTCGCGGACGCACGCGAAGCCGGGGCGCCACGGCGCGCGTGGACAATTGCGTCGAGGAGCGCCGCATTCGACCGATTGTGGCCGGCGCGCGGTCGTAGCGGTACTCGTCGCGCCGGTATTTCCCGCCCGCAACAACCCGCTGTTCTTCAAGCGGTGCTAACGCTCGTCCCCCGGCGGTTCCTCGACCGACGGCGCTTCGGACACGCGCGGTGCCTCCCGCGTATCGGGGGTTCCGATCGCCTCCCCGCTGGGCAGCTTGCTGGCCGGCGGTTCCACCGGCGGCCGCAGGCGGTGCTGCGGGGGCTCCGCCGGTGGTGGCGCCGGCGGCTCCTTGTTCAGCTCGTCCTGAACGTCGTGGAGGCCCTTCTTGAATTCCGCAATCCCCCGACCAAATGAGCGTCCCACTTCCGGCAGGCGCTTGCCGAACAGCAGCACGGCCACGACGCCCACGATGATCAGCGTCCACGGGTCGGTAATCCACGCTAGCGGTTCAAGCCCGATCATGGTCCTGTGTCCTCCGCGCGTCCTTGCACGTCCTGATTATCGGCACACAACCCCATGCCACAGGGCTCTTTATTCTTACCGCCCCGCCGGCTGGTGTCAAAAGTCCCCCCGGCACCCGCCCCAGCGAAGCCCCGAACGGGAGCGAAGCGTTGCCCACCGCCTGGCACGTCCGCCCGGGAACCCGACCCTGGCGCTCCGGGCTCTGACAGCCTGCCTCGCGATCGCCGCGCGAAACGGGTATCATGGCGCTTGTGACAGACGGACATGCGCCGCTTTTTTGACTTCCTCCGGTTTGACGACCTCCCGTTCATGTCGCGGCGGAATTACGTCGCGGAGCTACGCCATACCCTGTGCTGGGGCATCGTCACCGGCGCGGTCGACGGCAGCATCGCCGGCATCGTCGCCTCGAAGACCTTCCACGCCTCCGAGACGATCACGACGATCGTCTGGGCGCTGCCCGCCATCATGTGCATCCTCAACGTGCTCTGGAGCGTGCTCGTGCGCGGCCGCCGACGCCTGGGCCTGTACGTCGGCCTGGTCGTCGGCGCGCTCCTCAGCGTCGCGTCAATCGGCTTGACGCCGGCAAACTGGGCGCACTCCGCCTGGGTGTTCGCGGCCCAAGTGGCGCTAATCCACCTGTTCCTGTCGGGCCTGATCACTGTGCGGACCACGATCTGGCACGCGAACTACCCGCACACCCACCGCGCGCGAATTACCGGACGTCTGACCGCCGTTCGCATGCTCCTCGCTCTGCTCACCGGCGCGATCCTCAGCTCGGTCTTCGACTGGAACCCGGCCGCGTACCGCATCCTCTACCCCCTCGTCGGTGCGCTCGGCGTGCTCGCCGTACGGCCCCTGCGACGCATGCGCGTCCGCGGCGAGGCGCTCCAGAACCGGCGTTTCGCGGAATACGTCGCCACTGCGAACGGCGGTCGCCCCCACGCCCTCGCCGCCATCTGGACCGGCCTGCGCGAATCCGCCGCCATCCTGTACCTCGACGCGCCCTATCGCGAGTACATGGTCGGCATGTTCGTGCTCGGGCTCGCAAACTTCATCGTCGAGCCCCTGCTCCTGAACATCCTCACCAAACGCTTTGCCTTCAGCTATCTCCACTCCGCGATCTACATGACCGCGGTCCCCACGGTTGTCATGCTCCTGGGCATCCGCCAGTGGGCCCCGCTGTTCGACCGCGTCGGCGTGCTGCACTTCCGCGTCTACAACAGCGTTGTCTGGCTCATCGCCCACCTCGGCGTGCTGGCGGCCATGCTCGTCGCGGCGGCCCACGTCCCGTTCGCCTTCCCGGCCGCGATGGTGGTGCTCCTGGGGGCCCGCGTCGTGAACGGGCTGGGCAACGCGGGTGGGACGATCGCGTGGAATCTGGGGCACATGCATTTCGCCCGCGAGCACCAGACCGAGTTGTACATGGGCATCCACGTGGCCCTGACCGGCGTCCGCGCCCTGATCACGCCCTTTTTGGCGTTGCTGTGTGCGCGTTTTATCGGCGATGGCGCCTTTGCGGTGGCCGTGGCCCTGGCGTTCATCTCGTATCTGCTGTTCCGGCGCATGAAGATCGCGGACCCCGGATCGCGCGAGCGTCGGGCCGCGTTGCCGGCACAGCAACCGACAAGCACCGATAACTCCATTAACGAACGGTACTTGGCTCCGCGGCCCGCGGCGCCGCCGGCGGAATCCGGACCGCGCTCCGCCGGCGGCGTCACGAAAACTTAGCGCGTTTTTGGTGGAAATAAGCCTTGGCATCCGCCGCGGCAGCGGTATAGTAGAAAGTAGGAGATAAGGAGGTGGAGTCGAGCAACCACGTTGCCTCTTGGAGGAGGCTGCTTCCAGCGTGGCCAGATCGAACCCGCCCGGTAGACAGATCAGAGGTTCCAACAAATCCTGCAGGAGGAGAGTGAGATGAAGAAAGCAGTATGTGTTTTGGGTGTGCTTGTCCTGCTCGCGACAGCGGCGAGCGCCGCCACCCTGGCAAACTGGACGTTTGAGGTCAGCCAACCGGCGACGGCGGGGCCCTTTGCGGCCGAGGCCGGCCTCAATGCCGCCACCTCCATGGCCAGCGGCGGGCACGCCGGCGCAGCCACGTATAGCACCCCCGCTGGCAATGGCTCGGCCCATTCGTACAGCGCGAACACTTGGGCCGTGGGCGACTACTGGCAGTTCACAACCAGCACCACCGGCTACGCAGGCGTGACGTTTGCGTGGGACCAGACCAGCAGCAACACCGGCCCGCGCGACTTCGTGCTTCAGTACAGCACCAACGGCACGACGTTCACCCAGTTCGGTGCACAGTATATCGTTTTGGCGAACGTGGCCCCGCCTGGGACTTGGAACGCCACGACGCCCCACCTGGAATACAGCTTCACGGTGAATCTCGCCAGCGTGACCGCTCTGGACAACGCGCCGACGGTTTACATCCGTCTGCGTGACAATTCGACCGTCAGTGCCAACGGCGGCACGGTCGCGGTCGCCGGCACGGATCGCGTGGACAACGTGGTCATCTCGGCTCTGCCCGAGCCGGCCAGCTTGCTGTTGCTCGGCCTGGGCGCCCTGATTCGCCGGCGCTAAGCGCCAGACAAGCTTCGGAGGAGAAAGCTCGTGGGCGAGCGTCCCCCAGGGATGCTCGCCCTATGTTTTGGAGCTACCCTGCGCATGCACGGCGGGTGCGCCACGTCGCTTAGAGCAATTTCACTTTTC
>PMMM01000058.1 GCA_003162245.1 Phycisphaerales bacterium | reverse complement strand
GGCGAATTGCACCGGCACGTGGCAGGGCGCTGGCACGACCTGTACGCCGAACCCGTGTCCGCAGCCGACCGGAGCCTGCTGCTTCCCGAACGGCTCGTGTGCGCTTGTGACGCAGGCGAATTGCGCCGGCACGTGGCAAGGCGCCGGCACGACCTGCACGCCCAATCCGTGCCCACAGCCGACCGGAGCATGCTGCTTCCCGAACAGCTCGTGCACCGTCGGTACCCCGGCGGCGTGCACCGGCACGTACCAGGGTGACGGCACGACCTGTACGCCCAACCCGTGCCCGCAGCCCTCCGGGGCCTGCTGCTTCCCCAACGGCTCCTGCACGCTCGTGACGCAGGCGAATTGCACCGGCACGTGGCGGGGCGCTGACACGACCTGTACGCCGAATCCCTGCCCGCCCGAGTTGTGTCCGGGCGACATGAACTGCGACGGTCGCGTCACCTTCGCAGACATCGACCTCTTTGTCGCGGCTCTCAGCGGTGAGTCCGCCTGGACGCACGCCCCGTGTCCGTGGCTGAACGCGGACTGCAACGGCGACCTGAACGTGACCTTCGCCGACATCGACCCGTTTGTCGCCGTGATCGGGACGACGTGCCCGTAACGCAGGTCGGCCAGAGTGTTTGGACCCCGTGCACACACGAGGTCCGGCCAAGTTTGTCTTGGATGTGCGTAGTTGTAGCGTTAGGATAGGTGTGTTCGGATCACGGGTCCGCTCTGTCGTTGGGTAAGACCGGTCGGATCCTGTGTGGAATGTATGTGCGGACGATCGGTTCGCATACGGCTTGGAGGTTCTACTGTGTTCGCAAAGCCCCGCCTCAGCTCGTTGATTACCGTCCTGCTGACTGCGTCGGTACTACTGCCCGCTTGGACGAGTGCCCAGACGGCCGCCACCCAGTCTTACTACTACTTCAAGCAACCGCTGCCGTTGCAGCTCGACTCGACGCGCATCGCGGTCTTCAGCGAACAGGCCGCTGAGGAGCAGGGGGTGCACCGCGCCCTGACGGATGTCGGGATCGGCCCGGACCAGGTCCAGCGGCACACGCTCGACCACTGGTGGGTAGCCCAGACTCCGTCCGCCGTGCGCAGCGCGGCCCAGGTCCAGGGGCTCGTGCAGTCGCTCAAGGGCCAGGCCGGGGCCGATTTCACGTCCCCGGTCCTGCTGGACACTCGGGGGGATCCGGTCCTGATTACGCGCGACATCCTGCTGCGCTTCGCGCCCGACGTGTCCGCCGAGTGGGCCGAGCAGGTCCTTACAACCCTGGACGTGGGCACGGTCCTCGACCGTGACTTCGCCGGTCTGCCCGGCGTCTACCGCGTGCGCAGCTCGGCGAAGGACGGCTTCGCGGTGCTGGATGCGGCGAACATGCTCGCGCAGATGCCGGAAGTCGAGTTTGCCGAGCCGGACAAGGTCATCCAGGGCAAGGTCAATTTGACGCCCAACGACCCCTACTACGTCTTGTTGTGGGGTCTGAACAACACCGGCCAGAGCGGCGGCACCCCGAACATGGATATGGATGCCCCCGAGGCCTGGGACATCACCACCGGCAGCGCCTCGATCAAGGTAGCCCTCCTTGACCTCGGCACACAGCTCGATCACCCGGACCTCGCCGCCAACCTCGTGGACGGCGACGACGAGACCGGCAACGGCACCGGCGGCGGCCCCTACAACTCCTGCGACAATCACGGCACCCAAACCGCCGGTTGCATCGCTGCAATCATCAACAATGGCACCGGCGTGGTAGGCATTGCCCCCGGGTGCAAGATCATGCCGATCAAGATCGGCGTCGCCGTCACGCCCTGCTCCGGCTCTTTCAATGCCACCGACAGTTGGCTCATCAACGGTCTTGCTTGGGCCCGGACGCACGGAGCGCGCGCCACCACGTCCAGCTTCGAATGGGGGGAGTCCTCCGGGGTCACATCGGCCTACACCGCGGCCTACAGCGCGGGTTTGATCAACTTCGCCGCCTCGGGCAACGAGGGGCTGTCGTCGATCTCCTACCCGTCCAGCCTGAGCGTCATCAACTCCGTCGGCGCGGTGGATCGCAACGGCACCCGCGCTTCGTGGAGCAACTACGGCACCGGCCTCGACTTCTCGGCCCCGGGCGTGTCGATCTGGACCACCGACCGCACCGGGTCGGCCGGCGATTCCAGCGGAGACTACNNCTCACGCCCACCCAGGTCGCAACGATCATGCAGAACACCTGCAAGGACCGTGGCGCGGCGGGCTACGACACGACGTACGGGTGGGGCCTGATCAGTGCCTACAACGCCCTCGTCTACATCGGCAACCCGCCCCAGCCGTTCAACTTGACGTTGCCGCTGGACGGCGCGACCGCGGTGAGCACGAGCCCCACCTTCACGTGGACCACCTCGACGAACGCGACATCCTACACCCTCCAGATTGCCGCTGATCCGAATTTCCCCTCCCTGGTCCAGGAACGCACGGGCATTACCACCACGTCCTATACGCTCACGGGCGACCTTCTGGCCCAGAAGAGCCTGTACTACTGGCGGGTCTACGCGGTC
>PMMM01000089.1 GCA_003162245.1 Phycisphaerales bacterium | reverse complement strand
CTCGACGACCTTCGGGTCGACCAGAATCATCTGTATCTCGGACGGCGTGCGCGTCATCAGCACGGACATGACGATGCTCGTCACGCACACGCTCTTGCCCGAACCGGTCGTGCCCGCGATCAGCAGGTGCGGCANNCCTTGTCGATGTTCGGCACCTCGATGCCGATCGTGCTCTTGCCCGGCAGGGGGGCGACGACGCGGACCGCGGGCGCCTTCAGCGCCCGGGCCATGTCGTTCGAGAGCGAGACGATCTGGCTGACCTTGATGCCCGGGGCGAGCTTCAGCTCGAAGACCGTAATCACCGGCCCCGTCTCGATCGCGACGACCTGCACCTCCAGCCGGAACTCGTTCAGCGTCTGCTCGAGCACGTAGGCCTTCTCGCGGCACAACCCCTCGATCGCCGCCCGGTCGATCGCAATCGGCCGCTCCAGCAACTCCACCGGCGGCAGCTCGTAGTCCTCATCCGCGGGCGGTCGCGGGGCCGGTGGGGGNNTTGGGTGCCGTCTCCCTCGTCTTGCTGGACCTCGGCCAACTCTTTCTCAATCGGAGCGCGGTCGGGCTTGCGTGGCTGTGGTCGCGCGGGCACCGTCGATTTCGCCGCGATCGCACGCACCGGCGTGCCGGCGCCGAGCCGCCGGGCGGGCTCCGGCGGGCCGCTCGCGACGGTTGCGCCGGCCCCGGCCGGCGCACTCGCCCCGCCGGCCAGCGCAGGGCCGGATTGCTGACCCACCCAGTGCAGCGCCCGGAAGAGCCAGACCAGCAGATAGTCGGCGGAGAGCACGAACCCGACGACCAGCCCCAGCCCCAGCAGCAGCCACGTGCCGACGACCTGCAACCCGCCCTGCAGCAACCCAGCGAGCGCGGTCCCGACGAGCCCGCCCGGCCCCGTGATCAGGAACCGGTCGGAGTTGGGCAACGTCAGCGTGGCTGCGGTGGCGCACAGGGTCCCGACCAGGGTGAACCCCACGAACCGCAGCCACGGGTCGCCCAGCCGGCTGCCCTTCGAAGCCGCCAGGACCGCCGCATTCAGCAGGACCAGCAGTGGGTAAACGGCCAGGCCGAAGTACGTGAAGGCGTAATACGCGACGACGGCACCGACGTTGCCGCACAGATTGTGCGGGACGACGGGATTTGGCCAGACCGTCGCGGACGGCGCGTCGGCCAGGTTGAAGCTCAGAAAGCTGGCCCAGCCGAACAGGCACGCCAGCCAGCCGATGGTGACCAGGCAGAAGCGCAGTGCCGCGCGACGCTCATCCGTGCGGGGTGTGCGAGCCATCCCTGCCGTGCTCCCTCGCCCGACCTCCAAATCGGGCCAAAACCTTGCTCGCGCGGATCATATCGCCTTTCGTCCCCGATTTCGATAACCTATGGCGCCCGGCGACGGGTGTTCGCCTTGGCCGGCCGCGCGGCGCGGCGCTCTCGTCGAACCGGTTGTGAGCCAAGCTATGTCGCGCATGAACGCCGTCGAGAACATGCTGGCCAGCACCGGGGCCGCCGTGATCAGCGGCCTGGGAGACTTCGGGCGCTTCTGGTCCTTCGGCTCCCGGTCGATCTCGTTCGTGCCGGTCGAGCTGATGAGCCTGCGCGGCTGGCGGCGGCTGTTGCCGCAGTGCTTCCAGATCGGCACGCGCTCGGTGCCCGTGATCATGCTCACCGGCATGTTCATTGGCATCATCCTGGTCGTGCAGGGGTACGAGCAGTTCGACAACGCCGGCCTGCGCGACATGTTGGGCGGAATCGTCAACATCTCGGTCGCCTCCGAGCTGGGGCCGGTGCTCGCGGGCGTGATGCTCGCTGGGCGGGTCGGCGGCGCGCTGACCGCGGAACTCGGGACGATGAACGTGACCGAGCAACTCGTCGCCCTGCGCTCGATGGGGGCTGATCCGATCCGGTTCCTGGTGGCACCGCGCTTCCTCGCATGCCTGCTGCTGGCGCCGATCCTGACCTGCTACGCCGACTTGGTCGGTGCCCTGGGCGCGTGGGCCGTGTTCGTCTTCTACTACGGCGGCGAGTCCGAGCCCTACTGGCGGATGACCAAGCAGATGGTCGAGTTCTGGCACCTGAACACCGGCCTGCTCAAGGCCCTATTCTTCGGCGGCACGATCGGGCTCGTCAGTTGCTACAAGGGCTTCCATTGCAAGCCCGGCGCGCAAGGCGTCGGCGAAGCCTGCACCCAGGCGTTCGTCATCAGCTTCATCCTGATCCTGATGCTCGACTTCTTCCTCAACGTCTTCCTGAACGGTTTGTATAACCTCTGGTATGGCTTCCGCTCACTCATCTGACGTAGACGCCGTGGTGGGTCACGACCACCCGGTCATCGAGTTCCGCGGCGTGACCAAGCGCTTCGGCCGCCAGCTCGTGTTGGACGAGATCGACCTCGCGGTCGAGCGCGGCAAGAGCACGGTGATCATCGGCCGGTCCGGCACCGGCAAGAGCGTCCTGCTCAAGCACATCGTCGGGCTGCTGAAGCCGAACCGCGGGGAGGTTTGGTTCGAAGGGCAGCGGATCGACACGCTCAGCGAGCGGGCGCTGGTGCCGATCCGCCGCCAGATCACCTTCGTCTTCCAGCTCAACGCCCTCTTCGACTCCATGACCGTGCTCGAGAACGTCGCCTTCCCGATGATGGAGAACAGCGACGTGCGGCTGGACCGCGAGGAAATCGCCGGTCTGGCGCGGCACTGCCTCGAACTGGTCGGCCTCGCCAAATTCGGCAGCAAGCGGCCCGCCGAGCTGTCGGGCGGCGAGCGGAAGCGCGTCGCGCTCGCGCGGGCGATCGCGCTCGAACCACCCCCCAAGGTCATCCTGTATGACGAGCCCACCGCCGGCCTCGATCCCCAGCGCTCCGACGCGATCACCAAACTCATCCGCGAACTGCAAGAGAAGGTCCACGTCACCGGCGTCATCGTCACGCACGACATGAAGCTGGCGGCCGAGGCCGGCGACCGCGTCCTGATGCTCTACAACGGCCGCTTCGTCGCCGATGGCTCGCCGGAGGAAGTCCGCCAGATCAAGGAACCGCACGTACACCGCTTCGTGGAGGGTATCGCGGAGCCTGAAGACGTCGTGACGTACACCACGTAGCGAAAGGGCACGTTTCGCTTTTCCCCAGCGCCGCGACCGGCCGATAAAGTCGGCCGTGCACGCATGACACGTGCCCCCACGCCGTTTCGGGCCGGAAAAACGTGCGGCGACCCCCGCCGCGCTAAAGGTTTATTGGCGGACACACCGATACGCACCGCTTGAGCGAGTGGGTGCGCGGTGCGCGCCGCGACGTCGAGGGACCGGCGGCCGGCACATCGCGCTGGTGACGTTTTGGGTCAGCACGGACGGTCAACCAACGGGACGAAGCCCGCGCCGGGCCTCCCGCGGAGGACGCCTCAGATGCAACCCGTGACATCCGCCACCCACCGCCCCAGCGGCCTGGATCCGACGCTCACGCGGCTCCAGCCCGAGCTCGTCGCCCGGCGGCAAGGCCCGTCCGCGGGACCCCAGGCCGCAGAGCCGGCGTGCGACCGAGTCGAGTTGTCGGCGGCAGCCGCCAGCGCCGAACAGACCGCGCCTTCCGAATCGGCCGACCAACTCGTCCAGGACGTCCGCGCGCGCATCGCCGCCGGGACCTACCTGACACCGGACAAGATCGACGTTGCGGTCGATCGGCTCTACCAGGCGTTGTTCGGCCCCTGATCCGGCCGAACGCCGGGGCGTGGGCGCTGATTCGCCGCGATGGATGACGCGCGGGGGTTCCAGCGGTATAAGTGCGCACGTTACGAGTGCGGCGAACCGGTCTTCAGCCGGTCGTGCGAGACGGAGGCCGGCCCGCGCTGTGCGTCAAGGATCCACGTGTCCGAGTTCATTCACGCCCTGCGTGCCCAGGAGTTCCTGCAGGTCGCCCTGCTGACGGGGTTGCTCGCCAGCGTCGCCTGCGGGGTGGTGGGGAGCTACGTGGTCGTGCGGCGGATCACGTATCTCGCGGGCGGCATCGCACACTGCGTGCTCGGGGGCCTCGGCGCTGCCCAGTATGTCGCCGTGGCGTGGGGCTGGTCCTGGGTCCATCCGTTGCATGGGGCGACCGTCGCCGCCCTGCTCGCGGCGGTCATCATCGGAGTCGTCAGTCGGCGGGCGCGCCAACGCGAGGATACGGTCATCGGCGCGGTCTGGGCCATCGGCATGGCGCTGGGCGTGCTGTTCATCGCGTGCACGCCGGGCCGGCAGGTCGACCCGATGAGCTACCTCTTCGGCAGCATCCTGATGGTCACGCCCAATGAGCTTTGGCTGCTGGTCGCGCTCGACGTCGTCGTGGTCGGCGTCGGCCTGCTGTTCTATCACCAACTGCTGGCGGTGTGCTTCGACGAGGAGTTTGCCTGGCTGCGCGGCATTCGGGTCGAGGCGTACTACATCCTGCTCCTCTGCTTGACCGCGCTCACCGTCGTGCTGCTGGTCAGTGTCGTCGGCATCGTCATGGTCATTGCACTGCTGACCTTGCCCGTCGCGGTAGCCGGCCACTTCTGCAAGACCCTCTGGCAGTTGATGGTGGGGTCGGTGCTGCTGAGCATGGTGCTGACGACCGCCGGCCTGGCGCTGAGCTACACGCCCAACTTGCCCGCGGGCGCGACCACGATCCTCCTGGCGGGGGCCCTCTACGTGCTGGTGGTCATCGGCAGCCGGTTGCCGGCGGCGCTGCGTCGCACCCGCGCCTGATCGCTGCGCAGATCACGGCCGCAGTCCGCGCGCGGGGAACTGCTCGCGATGGGGGACCTGACCCAGTCTGGCTTTGGCGTCTTCGCGCGCTACGGTTGCGCAACCGGCTCCTTCGTTAGCCAGTGCTCTACCGCGTGGATCAGCCGTCCGCGGTCGATCGGCTTGGTCAGAAAGTCATCGCACCCGGCGGCGAGACACTTTTCCCGGTCGCTGTTGCTTGCATGGGCCGTGAGGGCCAGGATCGGACCGGTGTGGCCCCGGGCCCGCAGGAGCTTCGTGCTTTCGTACCCGTCGAGGTCGGGCATCTGCATGTCCATCAGGATCACGTCGAAGGGCCGCCCGTCCGCCGCGGCCGCGGCGGCCAACTCGACGGCGGTGCGCCCGTTGTCCGCCACCGCGGTTTCCGCGCCGGCGGTCCTCAGGAAGTGCACGATGAGCCGTTGATTGTCCGGACCGTCTTCCGCGATGAGGATGCGGCACGGCGACGGCAGCCGCAGCGCACTCGCAGGGGACGCCGCCGTGGCCTGGGCGGGCGCCCTCTGTTCCCAGGTCTTTTCGTCGACAAAGCGGGTCCCGTTCAGCGGCCCGGCGGGAATGTGGACGCGGAATACGCTGCCTTCTGCACGGCGGCTTTCGACGGCAATATCGCCGCCGAGCATTCGCGCCAACCGCTGGCTGACGGCCAGCCCCAGACCTGTCCCCCCGTACCGGCGGGTCGTCTGCGCGTCGGCCTGGACAAACGGCTGAAAAACACGTTCCACCTGTGCGTCCGTCATTCCGATCCCGGTGTCCACGACTTCGAACAGCACCTGTGGCTCGGCCGGCGCGCGGTCGTCGCCCGCCGGCGAGCGGACGAACGAGACGCGGACGCGTACAAAACCCGTCTCCGTGAACTTGAGCGCGTTGCCGACCAGGTTGACCAGAATCTGGCGCAGACGCGTCGCGTCCGTCTGAATGGTCTCGGGCACGGCGCCGACGCACTCGGCGCCGAAGGCCAGCCCTTTGCCCTCTGCCTGGGGCCGCATCAGGTCCACGACTTCCTCGACCAGTTCGCGGAGTTGGCAGGGTCCGCGCGTGACCTCCAGCCGCCCCGACTCGATCTTGGACAGGTCGAGAATGTCGTTGATCAGGCGCAGCAGGTGTTGCCCGTTGCGACAAATCGTCTCGATCGCCTCCCGGCGTTTGGCTTCCGGCAGGTCTGGCTCCAGCAGCGTTTCGGCGAAGCCGAGAATGGCCGTCATCGGCGTGCGAATCTCGTGGCTCATGTTGGCCAGGAACCGGCTCTTGGCCTGGTTCGCGGCCTGGGCCACGTCGCGGGCGGCGACAAGCTGGGCGTTAAGCTGATACAGCTCGTCGTTGGCCTGTTGAAGCTGGCTCGTGCGCTCCGCCACGACGTACTCCAGGTCGGTCAGCTTGGAACGTACCTGCTTCGTGAGCTGCCACTTGGCCGTCAAGGCCGAGGCTAGTTGGCGCACTTCCGCGGGGTCGAAAGGCTTCTTCAGGATCAGCAGGCGATCGGTCTCCCCGAGTTGCTCGACGACATCGTCCCACGAGTAGTCCGAGTAGGCCGTGCAAATGACCGCCTG
Organism: Phycisphaerales bacterium; assembly: GCA_003162245.1. Taxonomy (GTDB): domain Bacteria; phylum Planctomycetota; class Phycisphaerae; order UBA1845; family Fen-1342; genus Fen-1342. The sequence goes on along the minus strand of PMMM01000089.1, from coordinate 18,589 downwards.
GAGGTCCGGGTCCTCTTCCCAGAGCCGGGCGATGGTGTGAATGCCGTCCCAGCCGGGCGGCATGCGTACGTCCACAAACGCCAGGACGTACGGACGGCCCTCATCTAACGCCTTTCGCAGCAGGTCGCGGCCTTCTTGGCCCTGATAAGCGGAATCAACCTCAAACTGCGGCCGCACGCGCCGCCCCGCCGACGCGTCCCCAAAGAGCGCTGCCTCGGCCTCTACCAGCGCGGTCGCCTGCGCGGGGTTCGGCGGTGCGAGGATCTTGCGGAAGTCCTCGTGGATCGCGCGGTTGTCGTCGATCACGAGAATCCGCACGTTGGCTGCGTCGACGCACTCACACATGGGCTGATTCTCCAACTCGCATCGGGATTTCGAACACGAAGGTCGCACCCTGGCCCGGGCCGTCGCTGTGCGCCCCCAGCGAGCCGCCGATCGCCTTCGCGGCCAGCGCGCTGTTGTGCAACCCGACCCCGTTGCCGTCCTTCTTTGTCGTGAAGCCGTACTCCCAGATCCGCGTCAGGTCCTCCGCCGCGATGCCCACGCCGTTATCGCACACCTCGATCCGCACGAATTCGTCGCCATCGCGCGCCGCGCGAACGGTCAGGCGCTTGTCGGGCCGCCCGCTGTCCCGTAGCGCGTGCTTCGCGTTGCGGATCAGGTTCACCAGCACCTGGAGGACCATGTGCTTGTCCACCGTCACCACGGGCGCGTCCGCGTAGTCGCACACCACCGTCAGGCCGTGGTGCTCGAACGAGGCCGCGTTCATCTTCAGCACTTCGTCCAGCAGCCCGGCGAGCGCGACCGGCTCCACGAGGGACACGTTGCGCGCGTAGCCCTGCTGCATGTTGATGATGCTCTTGATGTGCTCGACGTTCTTCGTGAGCCCGTCGAGCTCGCCCAGAATCGCGCTCTGGTCGCTCGTTAGGTGTTCGGCGAGTTGCAGGACGTAATTCGGCAGTTGCCGGCCCTTCTCGTCCACGGTGACAAACGCGCCGAGATCGTCGATGTGGGCGCGCAGCAGATCGGCGACTTGTGCGAGACGCGCGACGCGCGACGCGCGGACCTTGTCCGCCACCAGCATGGCCGACACGTTCAGGCTGTTCAGCACGTTGCCGACGTTATGCAGGACGCCCGCCGCCACCTCGGCCATGCCGGCCTGGCGGGATGCGTCCAGAAGCTGGCGGTGCAACGCCTCCAGCTTCGTCTCCGCCTGCTTGCGGTCCGTGACATCCCGGACGATGGCGATGACACGAACCCCCTCGATGTCGCGGTAGGTGGAAATGGACACCTCGCTCGGAAACTGGCTCCCGTCCTTGCGCAGCGCGCTGTGTTCCAGGATCTTGCCGACCATTGGTGCCGTTCCCGTGCGCGCGATCTCCGCCAAGTTACGTCGCTCGGCTTCCTGCTCCTGCGGGAGCATGGCCAAATCCAGCACGTTCCGGCCGACGGCCTCGCTGGCCGTGTACCCGAAGATCCTCTCTGCCGCCGGGTTCCAGAACCCGACCCTGCCCTCGCTGTCGGTACTGATGATGGCATCCTGGGCTGAATCGGTGATGGCCCGCACGCGGGCTTCGCTTTCCCGCAACGCCTCCTCCGCCGTGGCTTGCTGGATGGTGAGAGCCACAGTACTCCTGAGCCCGTCCAGCATGGCGTCGTCGTCGGCGGAGAGCGGGTGTTTGGCGAATAGAGCCAGAACGCCCAGGGTTTCTCCCCCGGGCGCGCGAAGCCGGTAGCCCGCGAACGACACCAGTCCCAGCTCGCGGGCCCAGTCGTGATTGTGAACGCGCGGATCAGTCTGCACGTCGTTGGTGAGAAACCCGCGCTCCTCGTCCGCTGCGACGCGGCCGATTTTGTAACACCCGAACGGCACGCGGCGGTGGCCGGGGCCGTCCACGTGGGTGTACCGGCCGGAACTCGCCAGCAGATGCAGACACCGGTCACGGTGGCGGCAGACGTGCGGCCCTTCGTGCACCTCGGCATGGATGCAGCCCCGTTCGCACAGGTCTCCCGGCCGTATCAGCCAGATGCGGCAGAAATCGGCATCGAGCAGGCGGACGATGCCGTCGGTGACACTCTTGAGCTTGGCTTCGAGCGGGACCGGCGCCAGCAGCAACTGTCGGAGGTGGCTGACGCCTTGCTGCCGCAGGAGCAGTTTCTCGCGTTCCGCCTCCGCCCGCTTGCGCTCGGTGATGTCGGCACACGTGCCCACCACGCGCACCGGCTTGCCGGCCGCGTCGTAGGTGACCCTGGCGCGGTTGGCCAGCCAGCGCACCTCACCGTCCGGACGCACAATCCGGTAGTCGTTCTCCAACTCCGGTCGCCGCTCGCGGAAGCACTGCTGGATGGCTGCCTGGGCCTCGGCCAGGTCGTCGGGATGGACACGCCTGGCCCAGTCTTCAGACGTGTGTTCGACGCTCCCGGGCTCCATGCCGTAGAGGGCGTCGAGCTGTGGCGTCCAGATTCTGCGATCGGATAGCGGGTCCCAGTCGAAGACGCCCACCTGTCCGGCGCACTGGGCCAGGGCGAGTCGCTCCTGCTCCTGGCGCAGAGCTTCCTCGGCCCGCTTGCGCTCGGTGATGTCCCGGATAGCCGATTGGGTGCCGGTGGTGCGCCCGGCCGCGTCCACGAGCGGAGCAACGTCCACCTCCAGCCACAGTCGCCCTCCGTCCCGTCGAATCCCCTCATATTCGAAGTGCGTGGGGACGGGCTCGCCGCGTATGCGCCGGTCATGCCGCTCGCGCAACTCCTTCCGGTGTTCGGGCGCCACGTAGTCTTCGAGCATGAGCGCGGACAAGTCCTTGCGGTCGAAGCCGAAGAGGGCCAGAAAACGGTCGTTCGCAAAGACGACCCGCCCCGCCACGTCGTCTACGATGAGGGCATCGCTGATGTGCTCCACCACGCGGCGAAAGCGCGCCTCGCTGGCCCGTAGCGACTCCTCGGCCAGCTTGCGCGCCGTGATGTCCTCCGCCACGCCGACCCAGCGATAGACCTGACCGGAGGCGTCACGAATGGGGAACGAACTGTCTCGGACCCAGCGCGTATCGCCGTCCGGGCGTACGATCCGATACTCCTCCTCCGTGTACTCGCCGCGCTCCCCCTTCTCGGCGAAGACGCGGTCTACGCGCGCCCGATCCTCCGGATGAATGGCCTTGATCCAGCTTCGACGATCCTTGAAGAGACTCTGGCGCGACCGGCCATAGACCGTTTCGTAGCTCGGGTTCACGTAGAGCAGCTTCCGTTCCCACCAATCGGTCAGCCACAGAACCTCGCTGACGTTCTCGACAACATGACGGAACCGCTCTTCACTCTCGCGCAACGCCTCCTCATCCCGCTTGCGGTCGGTGATGTCGGTCGCGGTGCCGACGTACCCTGTGATGTTTGCCTTGGCATCGCGCTCCGCCAGCGCTTGCCCCAGCACCCATGTGCTCGTGCCGTCCGGCCGCCGAAAACGGTGCTCCAGCGAAAGCAAACGGTCCTCGCGGAGCGCGCACGCCCACGCGTCCTCGATGAGCGCTCGCTCCTCCGGCGGCACCGCCACGCTCCAGTGGACGCCCTGAACCTGTGCCGCACTCATACCGACAAGCTCGCACCAGCGTTCGTTCGCGTACACACAATTCCCGCCCGCATCGGTCCGGATAATCCCGACTGGAATGACGGCGGCCAGCGTGGCGTAGCGCCGCGCGCTCTCGCCGAGGGCCTCGATCGCGCGCGCTCGCACGATCACGCCGCCGATCTGGGCCCCAATCGACTCCAGAGCTTCGCGCGCGGGGGCCGCAAAGTCGTCACGCACATGCGAGGCCACGTTCAACGCGGCCACAATGCGGTCGGCGCTCCGAATCGGAATCGACGCGACCGCCCGAATCCCTTCCCGCTTCAGGACGTCGTTGGAATACTCGTGCGGCGGGCTGGACCAGTATGTGGGCGTACCCTCCGCTACAAACCGCGCGTGCGGCGAGTCCGGGGGCAAGTGTGATTCGCTTTCCAGGAACTGGGCCGAGAGGTTGCGGTGCACGGCCAGGTGCAGAGCGCCCGTCGCTTCGTCGACCAGGTAGATGCCGCCACAATCGATCCCCTCGTTCTGCATGGCGGCCGTCAGCACCAGCTCCAGCGCCTCGTGCAAACTGGTGGTGGAGTTCAGGGCGATCGCCAAATCGCGCTGGATGCGAAGCAGTTTCTCCACCTGGCGACGCTCGGTGATGTCCGTCATAACCGCGCGCATGCCGGCGAACCGGCCGGTTACCGGGTCCTGGCGGGGCGTCGCGCTGACGTTGACGAACACCCGGTGATCTTCATGATGAACCAGTTCCAGGTCGTAGGGTCCGACCGGCTCGCCGCGGGCCCGCCGCACGTCCGCGTCCTCCAGGACCGGATACTGATCCGCGGGCACGATCGTCGCCCAGTGCCGGCCCGTGAGTTCTTCGGGCGCGTACCCGAGCAGGGCCTGCACACGGGGGTTGGCGGAGGTGATGAGGCCGTTGGGGTCGATCAGCAGGACGACCTCGCCCATCGTCTCGGCGATGCTCTCGCTGAACTCCTTCAACCGCTGGAACTCGCCCGCACTGCGTAGACCGACCGGCCGTTCAGATTCGCACAGTGCCTCCTCCGGCCCCGCGTGCTTCGTCCGCCCTTTGCTCGGCGAAGCCTGCATGCCGTCGCGCCGCGCGCTGTCCGGGTGCTCACGTTTCGCACTCATCCGCGTTCGACTCCCGGCCCGCTATCCGCACGAACGTTGTCGCTGCCGCTGCACGCCGACGCCCCACCAGGCGCCCGCGCATACTATCACGTGGCGAGCTGGAAGTCAGCGGGCGTAACCGCCTCCAACTCGTCCTATACGGCCCTGGCCAGGCCTTGCGGACGCTTCTCCGCCACACCGATAAGGTCGAGCGAACGTAGTTACGCCCTTTACCCGCACGCGACCCCGCCGCCCCCATCCCCGCCGTTTTTGCGCCTGCGCGACGTACCTCAGGCGATTGCCCCACCCCACCGGCGGCGGGGCGAGCCCGGCGATTCCGACGGCTTTTCCTTTTTCCGTCTGTCTATAGAATCAACCGCCCGGTGGCGGCGCCGCAGGTGCGGTGCGCGCCCGGTCGGCCCCGCGGCTGTAGCTTGGTAGGCTATGATCCCGACGGAGATCCTCAAGAAAGTCCGCCGCATCCAGATCATCACCTCGGCCATGGTCAGCGACCTGTTCGCCGGGCAGTATCACTCCGCCTTCAAGGGCCGTGGCGTCGAGTTCGAGGAGGTGCGCGAGTATCAGCCCGGCGACGACGTCCGCACCATCGACTGGAACGTGACCGCCCGCACCGGCCGCCCCTTCGTCAAGAACTACCGCGAGGAACGCGAGCTGACCGTCATGCTGCTCGTCGACGTCAGCGCGTCGCAGGAGTTCGGCACGCGGCAACAGCTCAAGAGCGAGCTGGTCGCCGAGCTGGGGGCGACGCTGGCGTTTTCCGCGATCCAGAACAACGACAAAGTCGGGCTTCTGCTGTTCACCGACCGGGTCGAGCGCTTCGTCCCGGCCCGCAAGGGCACGCGGCACGTGCTGCGCGTCGTCCGGGAGTTGCTCTACCACCAGCCCACTGGGCGAAAGACGGATGTCGCGGTCGCGCTCGAGCACGTCCACCGCGTCTTGCGCCGGCGGGCCGTCGTTTTCCTCATCAGCGACTTCCAGACGCCGGACTTCAGCGGCCCGCTGCGCGTCGCGCGGCATCGCCACGATCTGATCCCGGTGATCGTGCAGGACCAGCGCGAGGTTACGCTGCCGCCGGTGCGGTATGTCGAGCTGCTCGACCCCGAGACCGGCGAGCAACTGCTCGTCGATACCAGCTCGCGGGCCCTGCGCTCGCGATTCCAGCATTTGGCCGAGTGGCGGCGGACCGCGCTGCTGGACCAGTTCCGCAAGCTCCGCATCGACACGCTCCAGGTCCACACCGGCGGGTCGTTCGTCGAGCCGCTGATGACTTTCTTCCGCCGCCGGGGGGCCCGGCGATGAGGTGCGCCAGCGCACATGTAGCGGCCGACCGCCGTGTCGGCCGTAGAAGTCGGGAGGGCCGGTGTGCCACTGCTCTTGAGCAGTGCCTCCGCCGTATCGTCCCGGCCTGCGTGCTGCTCGTCCTGCTGGTGCTCCCCGGCTGTCGGCGGCAATCCCCGCCGCACCGCGACGTGGTCCGCGACACCGTCCAGCGCGGCCCGCTGAAGCTCGTCGTCGAGGTCGCCCCGCGCGACGCGACGGTCGGTGACACGATCACCGTGGACCTCGCCGTCGAAACGCCGCAGGAGTACGCCGTCACGCTCCCCGCGTCCGATGCCTTCGGTGAGCTCGGCGCCCGCCAGACCGACGCGCCGGAGCCACGCCCCGGACCCACCGGCGTAGTGTGGCGGCGGGCCTTCGCGCTCGAACCGGCCGCCTCCGGGCCGCTCGAGATCCCGTCGCTCGTCGTCAAGTATCGCCGCGGCGCGCCCGCGACCGGCCCGGCGGCGCGCGTGGAGGAGCAACCCGCCGAGAACGAGTTGGCCAGCAAGCCCCTCACGCTCGACGTGCGCTCCGCGCTCACATCGCAGGACAACCCGACCCAGCCGCGCGACATCACCGGCACGCTCCTCCCGCGGATTCCACCCTTGAAGCCCTGGCAGTGGGCGTTGATCGTGGTCGCGGCCCTGCTCGTCGCGGCCACGGGGTTTGCGCTCTATCGCCTGATCCGTCGCCGGCTGACGCGTCCGCCGCCGCCGATTCTCCCCGAGATTTGGGCCCTCCGCGCCCTCGAAGAGCTGGCCGCCGCCGACTGGTTCACCGACGGGCGCTTTCGCGAGTGCTACTATCGCCTGACGGAGATCGTGCGCGGCTACATCGAGCGAAAGTTCGCTCTGGCGGCGCCGGAGATGACGACGGAGGAGTTTCTCCTGACGCTCGCCCGCGACCGCGGCGCGCTGCCGTACGACAGCGGGCGGCTGCGCGACTTTCTGGAAGTCTGCGATTTGGTGAAATACGCCGCTGTGCGGCCGGCCCGTGACGACGCCGAACAGGTGCTCGGCACCGCCCGCGCGTTTGTGCACGCGACCGCCGCGGCCGGCCTGGCGGAGGCCGCGCCGTGACCCACGTCCACCTCCCGCTGACGCCGTCGTGGCTGTTGTGGCCCTATCCGTGGGTCTGGGCGCTGCTGTTGCTGCTCCTGTTGCCGCTGCTGTGGTTTTTGTGGCTGCGCCCGCAGCGCCGGCCGGTGATCCGCTTCTCCAGCCTCGACGCCCTGCGCGCGGCGGGGGGGGCCACGCGGCGCCGCGCCTGGCTGACCTTGCCGGCTCTGCGCACCGCGGCCCTGGGCTGCCTCATCGTTGCCGCGGCCCGACCCCAGACGCCCAACGAATCTCGCCGCGTCCTCGTCGAAGGCATCGCCATCCAGATGGTGCTCGACACCTCCGGCAGCATGTTGGATGTCGACCTCTCGCCGCGCGACCAGCGCATGACACGCGTCGACGTGGTCAAGGACGTGTTTCGGCGATTCGTGGCGGGCGAAGGCGACTTGCCCGGTCGGCCGAACGACCTGATCGGGATGATCCGCTTCGCCAAGTACGCCGACAGCGTCTGTCCGCTCACGCTCGATCACGCGGCGCTGCTCGACGTGCTGAAGGCAACGGACATCCCCCTCGACCGGTTCGGCCGTGTCCCCGACGAGAACAACCAGACCGCCATCGGCGACGGCCTCGCGCTCGCGGTCGAGCGCCTTAAGGACCTGAAACGCACGACCGGCTCCGGTGGTCAGCTTGTCATCACTAGCCGCATCGTCGTCCTGCTCACCGACGGCGAGAACAACGCCGGCATGATTACCCCTGAGCAGGCCGGCGAACTGGCCGCGACCTATGGAATTAAGGTGTACACGATCCTCGCCGGCACCGGCCAGAACATCGGCTGGGGCCGCCGCCTGCCCGTCAACGACCGCGATCTGCGCCGCATCGCCGAAGTCACCGGCGGCAAGCATTATGTCGCGACGAACCGTGACGCCCTCGAGCAGGTCTACAAGGAGATCGACCAACTGGAGCGGACCAAGACCGAGGAACACAGCTACGTCGAATGGGGGGAGCTGTCCTGGAAGTGGCTGGCCGTCGCGTTCGGGCTGCTGAGTCTCCAGACGCTGCTCGACGCGACGCTGCTGCGAAAGATACCGTGATTACGTGCCCAATCTGACCTTCGACAACCTGCGCTGGCTCAACCTCCTCTGGGGCGTGCTGGCCGTCGCCGCGCTCGGCGTGTACGGCCTCTGGCAGCGCCGCCGCACGCTCCGCCTCTTCGCGGACTTGCGCCTGCTGGAGCGTCTCGCGCCGCGTGTCGGGTGGCTGCGCCCACTCATCCGGCTGGCGCTCGTCATAACGTGCCTCACGCTGCTCGTGGGTGCGCTCATCGGTCCCCGCTGGGGCGCGCAGACGCAGGCGATGATGCGCCGCAACATCGACCTCATGGTTCTGCTCGACGTGTCCCGCTCCATGCTCGCCCGCGACATCGCCCCCAACCGCCTCGAACGCGCCAAGCTTGCCATCCGCGACGACCTGCTGCCCGCCCTCGGCGGCGACCGCATCGGCATCATCGCCTTCGCCGGCGTCCCGTCCGTCGCCTGCCCGCTCACCAGCGACTACGGCTTTTTCCGCCTCGCCCTCACCGACGTGAGCACGCAGTCCGCTCCGCGCGGCGGCACGCTCATCGGCGACGCCATCCGCAAGGCCGGCGAACTCCTCAACGACAAGGTCGACGCCCACAAGGTGATCCTCCTTATCACCGACGGCGAGGACCAGGAGAGCTTCCCGGTCGAGGCTGCCGCCGGCGTCTGGAAAGACCAGCAGATTCCGGTCATCGCTGTTGCGCTCGGTGATTCGGAGCACGGCGCCCGTATCCCCGTGCCCGCTGAGCGCGGCGAGGGCTATCTCAAGTATGGCGACGAGGTCGTTTGGACCAAGGCGAACTTCGACGAGCTGCGCAAGGTCGCCGGCGTCTCGCCACAGGGCATGTTCATCGCCGTCGGCACCAGCAACTTCGACCTCGGCGAAATCTACCGCCGCGTGGCGAGCGGGATTCGTTACGACGAGGAGGCCCAGCAGCGGCTGGTGCGTCAGCCCACGCGCTACCATCCGTTCGCGGTGGCCGCGTTGGTGCTGCTCCTGATCGAGTCCTGCCTGCGCGAGGCCCCGCGTCGGCCGGCAACCACCCTGAACGCCGCTCGGAAGACAAGCGAGAAAGCGGCATGAAGCGAACTATCACGACTATGCGGGTTTGGAACGCGGGGGCTGCCCTGCGGTTGATCGCCCGTGTGGTTCCGTCACTCCTGTTCTGCGTGACCGCGCTCGCCGCCGACCCGCGCGACCTGATCGCCCAGGGCAACGCCCACTATGCCGCCGGCCACTATGCCGAGGCCCTGCAAAGTTACGACCAGGCCGCGTCGACCGCCGCCGCTCCGTCCACCGAGCTGCTCCACGATCAGGCCGCCGCGCACTTCAAGCTCGGCCAGCTCGACGAGGCCCGCGAGTTGTGGGTCCGCGCCAAGACCCTCGGCGACGCCGCTTTCGAGGCCCGCAGCCACTACAACCTCGGCAACTGCGACTATGCGGACGCCCTGGCCGCGGCCCAGGGCCAGGACGCGCAGAAGGCGCTGAAGCTGCTGGCGCAGGCCGCCGAGGAGTATCGCAACGCGCTGCACCTCGACCCGACGCTGGCCGACGCCCGGGCGAACCTGGAGCTGACGCACTTGCTCAAGAAGCAGATCGAGGAGCAGCAGCAGAACCAGCCGCAGAGTCAGCCCTCCTCGCAGCCGTCTTCGCAACCCTCTTCACAGTCGTCCCAGTCCTCGCAATCGCAGCCCAGCTCGCAGCAGAGTCAGTCGCAGCAGCAGCAGCAGGACCAGTCGTCGCAGTCCAGCCAGCCGCAGACGCAACCCTCGCAGCCGCCCGAGTCGCAGCCACAGCCGCAGGACCAGAAGAAAGAGCCGGAGTCCCAGCCCGAGTCGCAACCTGCCCCCGCCGAGTCACAGCCGGCCGAATCGCAGCCCGCCGAGCAGCAGGAGCAGGGCGAGCAGCAGCCGGCGGCGAACATCCGCCTCACGCCCACCCAGGCCGAGCGCATGCTCCAGATGGTCCGCGACGCGGAGAAGGCCCGCCGCGACATGCTGGCGCAGATGGCCCGCGACCGGATGGCCCGCGAGAAGCGGGTCGACCGCGACTGGTGACCGCCCCGGCCGCCGCCTGACCCCCCGAGCCCTTATCAGCGCACACGCTGCCCACCGATAAGCGCGCGGAATTATCGCGGCCGGCGCTTCGGCGCGGCCGCGCTCGGCGCACGCCGCTGTGGGCCTTGTTCTGCGGGCTGTCACCCGCGACCCCGCTCAGCCGGCACGCGCCTCCCCGATGCTCGAAAGGAGAGCCCATGCGTGCAACTCTTGCGCTCATCGCGCCTTTGGCGGTCGGAATCGCGCTGTTGGCTGGCGGCTGCCCGGGCACCGGCGGAACCGGCGGCACGGGCGATGGCAACACACCTACCGTCGCCGCCTTCCTGCCCGCCGGCGTGACCCTCGATATCTCGGAGTTGCCGCAGGACTCCGACACCGACACGGGCCAAAACGCGGCCACGCAACGCAACGCCTACGAGCGCGTCGTGCGCAACGCCGCGACGATCGTCTACCGCTTCCACCGCTTTGCGGACGAGGCCCTCGCCCGCGGCGCCGACATCCGCGCCGCCATGACCGATCCCAACCAGATCCAGGTGACGGGCACGTTCACGATCAACGGCGTGCAGGTCGCCTTCAAGGCCGATTTCGCCGCCTTCGACTTCAACGGCGATGGGCACCTCGAAGGCTCCGGCAACGCGCACACCGAGCCGGTCGCCCTTCGCGTCTGGGCCGACCGCGGCAGCGGCTACCAGCCGTACTTCTGCGCGCTGGTCACGAAGCGTCCGACGACGGCGAATCTCGGGACGGGCAGCGTGTACGCGAAGCCGAGTGCGGCCAACGCCGCCGCGCCCGACAACGTGCAGGTCTTCGTGGACTACGACCGCACGCAGGCCGACCACAAGTGGAACCTGGCGTACGTCAGCGGCCGCCTCCACCCTAATTACACCATCTCGAACGGCTTCGCCCGCGTCGACGTGCGGACCAACGCCGCCGGCGGAACCGAAAAGACTGTCCGTAACTCGGATACGTTCAGCAACAACCCCTATGGCTTCCAGACGTACCAGGGCTCGGTGCATTACCAGGTCGGCGGCACGTTTGCGTTGTTGTCCGCGCAGGCCACCGCGACGACCGGCGAGGTCTCGTTCACCGACAAGTGCGTGAACCTCACGACCCGCGAGCTGGTGACCGGCGGCCAGTGCGACAGCTTTGACACGCAGGACATGGTCTTCCTGGACGTCCCCATCGGCGGCGAATCGACGTTCCCCGTTGCCTTCCCGACCACGCCGACGTTCTGACCGATCGTCCGCAGCGGAGGAGGGCGAAGCTCCTGCTGAGCCGCGCTGCGCCCGCGCGCCGCGGGACGCTGCTGGTGCGTGATTCCCACCGCGCACCCCGACGTGCGGAAATCCCCTCCCGCGTCCTTCCCCTCTCCCCGCCCCGGACGGGGTGACCGACCGTAGCCACGGCCCGTGTCTCCGTCGCCGGGAGAGCGCACGCCACATCCGCGCCGGTTGACCGGTCGGGCTCGGCCGGTAGAATCCGCGTCCGGTAAGAGAGCGGTCTTGGCGATCGGCGCGGCGAATCCACGCGCGTGCGTCCAGCCGACTGGATGTCGCCATGCCGAGGAGTGCGACCAGATTGAGCGTCCCGGCTACGCCCGGTCCGCCGCGCCGGCTGACGGGTGGCGATTACGTCGCGCTGGCGGGGCTTCTGCTGGCGGCCGGGTTTGTACTGGCGCTGCTCCTGACCGGGCCGCTCAAGGTGGGGTTGTGGCGGGACGACGCGGTGTACCTGGCGACGGCCAAATCGTTGGCCGATGGTCACGAGTACCGTAATCCGCAACTGCCGGGCGCGCCGTATCAGACGAAGTACCCGATCCTGTATCCGCTGGTCGTGTCCCTCGTGTGGCGCCTATGGCCGGCGTTTCCGGCGAATGTGCACGTCGTCCAGGTCGTCAATGTCCTGCTGTGGACGCTCGGCTCGTGGCTCGCATACGTGCTCATGCGGCGGCTCTGGGGAATACCGCGTTGGCTGGCGGCGTGCGCGGTGATCCTCGCGTTTATCGGCCCATCGACCGTGCCGCTGTTGCAGGCCGCCATGTCGGAGCCGCTGTATCTCTGTCTGTCGATGGGCGCGCTGCTGGCGCTCGTGCCGCGGGACGAACGGCCGGCGGAAAGCTCGGTGGGGGGAGGGCGATCCGACCGGGCTCCGCAAGGCGATGGCAAGGGAGGATCGGGGGCGGCGCCTAGCTTTTTGCGCAGCGAAGGGGGACTGGCGATTCTCGCGGGCGCGCTGGCGGGGGCGGCGTACCTCACGCGCTCCGTCGGTTTGGCGCTGGCGGTCGCGCTGCTGGGCGACCTTCTGCTGCGCCGGCGCTGGCGGGCTGCGGTGCTTTGCGGCGGGCTCGCGGGGCTGTCAATCGGGGCGTGGCGGGTGTGGTGCGCGCAGGCGGCGGCCGTCAACAGCCGGGACCCGTTGAATCACCTGCTTGCCTACAACCTGGATTACGGATCGTGGCTGCAGGCCAGCGTGCACAACCTGCTGCGGGTCGTGTACCAGAACACGTCTGACGTGGCTCTGTCTCTGTCACTCGTGCTCGATCCGTTCTTCGCGCCCGACTGGATGGACCGTGCGCTGAATGGCGGGCCGGTCGCCGCGTGCGTGCTCTACGTGCTGCTGATCGCGACGGCGGGATTGACGCTGCTCGGCGCCGTCATCACCTGGCAGCGGCGGCGCGCCGGCGTCCATCTCTATCTGGTGTGCTACCTGGGCCTGGTGTGGATCTGGCCGATGTCGCCGTGGCGGTTTCTGTTGCCCATCCTGCCGTTTCTGACGGCGTTCATGCTCGGCGGGTTCTATGCGTGCGTGGCGTGGGGTGTCGGCGGCGTTGCGTGTGTGTTGGGCGGGGGACCCGGGCCTGTTCCGCGACGTGCGGAGGTTGTGCGGCCGGCGGTATGGGGCTTGGGCACGGCAGCCCGGAAGCTCGCGCTGGTTGCGGTGCTCGTGTTCGCTGTGGCGCTGGGGATTCGTTCGCTGATGAACAACGCCGCACCCTCGTTCCGTTGGAGCGGCGAGCGGCTGGACCGCGCCGACGCGGAACTCGCCGAGCTGGTACGGACGCGCACGCCGCCGGACGCGGTGGTGTGCGGCAACTCGGGCGGTTGCTTGTATCTGCGCACGGGGCGCCGTTTCGTGCCGTTCATGGCGTATGCGGACCCGATCCCGTTCCGCTATCCGGCTGATCGGCGGTTCGGGATGTGCGGGCGCGACACGACGGAAGACCAGGACCAGGCGTTCGCGAGGGTGGTTTTCACGGAGTTGCGCGGGTACCTGCGCGCGACGCATTCCACGTATCTGATCGTCGCGGTGGGGGACAAGCGGTATTTCGACCGGTTCCGCGCGGCCGAGGCGCAGCACTTCGCCGAGGTGGGGGTTGCGGGCCCGTATACGCTTTACCAGGTCATCGCGCCGTAGCGTGCGGACCCGCGTGCGCGGCCGGGGCGGACATCCACGCCTACGGGCAGGTCGTCCCGAGCAGCGCCACGAACGGGTCGATGTCCGCAAACGTCACGTTGTCGTCGTGGTTGCAGTCGGCGTTGAGCCAGGGGCACCCGGGATGGTTCTGGTTCCACGCGGATTCGCCGGCGAGCGCCTCGACAAAGAGATTCAGGTCGGCGTAGTTCACGCGGCCATCGCAGTTCATGTCGCCATGACAGGCGGGCCAGAGGCGCACGGTGAAGCTGAGGGTGCCGTTGGTGAGGTCCACGGTGGCCGGGCTCACCGGCCAGTAGGCCGGCGGCGTGGGGGGCGTGAGCATGTTGTCGAGCACGGTAGCGAAGGCGTTTTCCAGGTGGAAGGTATAGGTGCCCAGGGCGTCCGGCAGACACACGTAGTCGGAGACGATCACGGTCGGGCCGCTCTGACCGACGCCAGTGAGAACCGTCGTTTGCTGGCCGGCCTCGACGCCCGGAATACCAAAAGTGTTCTGGGAGCCGCCGATCTGGGCGAGGTTCATGGCGCCGTTCGGGTCGACCGCGACCGGCGTGCCGGCGAAGCCCCACCAGCCGTTGACTGGCGGGTTGCTGATGCCGTAGGGCCGGCCGAAGTGCCCCATATTGGGGCCGCCGTCGGTCAGCGGCGGGATACTGAAGGAGGCGGGGTTATTGGGATCTTGGACCAGGTCGGTGCTGATCAGAGCGAGGCCGCTGTTGTCGCCGGGCGTCACCTCGGCGGTGATGGTCCAATAGACGACAGGGAACTCCGAATAGACTGTGTGGCCGGCGGCCTCAGAGGTGAGAGACAAGGTGACTGTGTTGCTTCTTGGAGCGCGGGCGGGGGCACGGGCGGGGGCACGCGTGGTGTTGAAGGGGACATGGGTTGGGTCGGCGGAGGCAAGATGAACACCAGGCTCCTCCGACAGCGGGCGGGCGTCTGCGACGGGCCTCCGCGCCGACAACCCGGCCGCCGAAATATCCGGGACGCCGCTCTGCACCGATGTAACGGGCGCGGGCGGCGCGTCGCGGGCGCTGCCGAACGTGAGGTTCGCCCAGAACCCACGGCAAGATATGCCTTCTATGTAGTAATACTCGTCGCAACCCCAGGAGTTTGGATCGTACTCCCTCGCATAGTGGCCATCTGTATGCCCGATCTCCGCCTTCCACGCCCAGATCCAGCCGGCATCGGGGGGTGAGGGCTGGTTCGGATCGGCTGGGAAGAACTGCAACTGCATCCACAGGTCATTCGGTACCACAATCGGCGGGAAGTCCACACTCAACGTGTAAGGCTGGAGGGACGCGGGGACGGACCAGCTAAACTCCGTGCCCGCGATCTGGTTGTTGGGGTCGGGCGGGCAGTCCGTGTGCAGCGAGGCGATCACATCGAAGGGGTCGCCAAACTCCGCACCGACCAGCACGTCGTAGTGGATGAGACTGGAGGGGCCATCCTCGATCAAGTGGATATCATCGGCGATTGCCCTGCCGGGATGGTAGAGGAAGGTGCAGTAGTAGTCGCAGTACGGGCCCGCCCGGTTGATGTAGCGGTCGGCGGTGCAATCGGGGTCCTGGCAGAGCGCGCACTCGAGCACCGCCCAGAACGCCGGGTAGTGCTCGCCCAAGCCCAGCCAGCAGGTCCAGGTCATGCTATTGGGGTCATTGGGGTCGGGCGCGTAGCTGCCCCCGACGTGCCACTCGTTGTCGCCGAGCTCGGGCCATTCGCCAAGGACCCAGCCGGCCTGCGGCGTGGAGAAGTCGATGACCATCCAGACGCGGTGGGGGATGTAGACGGGCGCGTCGAGATCGGCCCACAAGTCGACTACCCCGTACTCAACGTCCGGGATGTTCTCGAACGTGTGCTGTGTGCCGTCGATGGGGGTGCCGCCGTCGCCGGGGCAGCCGTTGTAGAGCTGGACGGTCGCGTCGAACGTTGCGCCGCTGGTGTTGGGGTCGCCGCCGCCGTAGAGACGAACGCCGTAGCCGGTGAGGAAGCCGCCGAGCCCATGAGGGTGGTTAGGATCGTCGGCGAGGGTGATGTCGTCGGCGAGGCGGTGGCCCTCGACGTTGCCGGGCGGCAGGAGGGCGGTGCCGGCGGGGAAGTAGTAAGTCCCTGGATCATCGGTGTTGATGTAGCGCGGGACGATGCAGTCGGTCTGGGGACACGTGCTGTCGTGGCCGTTGTACACGGCGCCGGTCTCGGCGAGGCAGTCGGAGATGGTGGTAATGCTGCACGTGCCGTCGGTATGGCAGCAGGCGCCGCTGCCCATCGGACCCATGCTGAGCTCAAAGTGGTAGAGGTCACGGAGGTCCACGTGGCCGTCGCCGTCGGTCCGCGATTCGGGAAAATCGGTGCAAACGCAGGACACGTCCGGGTACTGCGCCGCCGGCCCGCTCATGCAGTCCTCGAACCGCGGAAAGTCATAACCGCTCACCAGCCCGTCGCAGTCCAGGTCGCCGCGCAGCCCGCACCACGGACCAGCCACCGCGTCAACGGCCGCAAGCGCGTCGATGGCCCTCGGCTGTGGGTCCAACGGACACCATATTGACCCGGCGGCGCCGGCCGTGCTGTAGATGATGTCGCGGACATCGTAGGCATCGAGGCTACCGCACACCCTCTTGGAGAAGATCAGAGCCGCCACGCCCGAGCAGTGGGCCGTGGCCTGGGAGGTCCCGTATCCGGAGAACCCACCGATCGTGATGTCGTACCCCGGGGCAGCCACGAGCCGGGCGCAGCCCTCGTCGATATTGGAGAAGCACGTCACCGAGTAGGGATCGGGCGAAACGTCCATGCAGTCGGCGGGGGCTTCGAAGTACGCAAACGCCCAGTGCTCATCATACTCCGCCACCACTTTGACAGCCTCTGAGGCGCAGGCGGGGGCGCAGATGGCGCCGCACTGGGCCTCGTTTCCCGTGGCGGCGAAGGTCACGATCCCGCTTGCAGCCGCCTCTGAGACGGCCCTGGCATAGTCCCGGGTCGCCTCGTCGTCGGAGTCGCAGGGGCACGAGTACGAACCGCCGCCCAAGCTCACGTTGAGGATGCGGATACTCGGATCAGCGCGCCGGCGCGCGATCACGTACCGGATGCCCCGCACGAGGTCTATCGAATCGAAATCTCCGAAGGTGTTCACTACGCGTATCGGCAGGACCCACGCACCGGGGGCAACCCCGGATGGGGCCGCAATGATCAGCGACATGTATGTTCCGTGGCCGTCGCCATGGGCATGTCCGCCATCTGGCAGAAACATGCCCCACAGATAACTCACACCCCCCGGTACGACGGCGCCGGCCAGCCCAGGGTGTCCATAGTCGACGCCTGTATCAACGACTGCAACGGTCACACCTCGCCCCGTAATACGCTGCGCGTGGACCTCGTCGGCGTGGATGAAGGGAACGCTCGAGTCCGTCGCACGCGCGGAACGCGCCATCGTGGCGATTGCCACAGCCACGGCGATACCTGCCCGTCTCACGTGCTGTCCTCCCTGCGTGCCAAACCGGGACGCGCTGCCCAAGATCACGGTGCCTTCTTGACGTCCTCGGGAATTCGCGACCGCGGAGCGCTCAGCCCGACGCCTTCGACCGCAGGATCATTGGCCAGCTTGCTGAGGCCCTGCGCATTGACCAGGCCGTCAACGGTCGGATAGGGCGCACGGCTCGTGAGCCAAAACTCCTCGGCGGTCAGCGCGGAGAGCACCCAGTCCTGAATGTTCCTGTTCTCCTCGTCTCTTTCCTTAGTGAGTGGCTCGTGGGTACGCGTGTCCTTCAGGTTGACAATCACGAAGACCCGCTCGCACGCCGCGAGCGCCCGATAGACGTCTGTCTCGACCTTCCCGCCCGACTCCCGGGTCCGGCCCTGGGCCGGCCCCGTGCTTGGCTCGCCACTCTTGCCCGCCGGGAGGTCTGCCTTCGTCACCGGTGCGGAGTGCCTTGGAAATGCCTTGTCGTCGAGGCGGATGGCCACGACGTCCGCATCGCTGCCCAGTTTCTCCAGCGCTGCGCGGCTTGCATACCCCAGGATGGCGGGCGCGCTCTGGAACGGATACACGACATAGAACTGCGCTGCAGTGACTTGCCCCAGCACGTTGCGCTCAAGCTGTTTGATCGCCGCCTTGTTTTCCGCCGAGTCCGTCTTCCCCTTCTGCTCCTGCTTCAGTTGCACCTGGACGTACACAGTCCCCGCAAACCCGACGGGGTCTAGCCACGGCTCCCTGACCTTCTCCGCCTTCTCCAGGGCCGCGTACACGTCCGGGTGGACCTTGCCGTACCGCTTGGTCCAGCTCGCGTCATCCAGCCCCAGCTTCTCGCGCTCCTCGGGTGGGACGATCTCCTTCTCGCTCTGGGCGTAGCGCGTCCCGATGACGTTCGGGTCCATCTCGCGGGAGGGCCCCGGAGCGGGGTCCCGCCGGGCCGGTGGCTGCGCCGGCGCGGGGGCGCCGAGCACCGCCGTGACGATCGCTAACCCCCAGATTCCAACGGCTCTTACGTTCATGGCCACACCCTTTCCGCTCGGGACCAGTGTAGCGCTCATCCGCCGTCCAGTCCGCGGCCATACCCACGTCGGTCCCCAGCGGGCAGCACAAAGCCCACTTTTTCGGACCCTCTATGTAATAAACGATGCCTCACGTTTTCCGAAAGTCAACCGAAAAGCGCAAGAAACTGCTCCCAGCTCGGATTTCCTCAACGTCAAGGCCCGCCCCATGTGCCTTCGCCGCCGCAGCCCCAGGCGTTTATCCGGAGTGCCCGCAGCCCGTTGCCTGTACACGATCTGCCGCCTCCGCTTCGCCCGCGGCAAATCCAAAATCCCGCAAATCCCGCCCAAACCCGCCACCCTGCCGCCAATCTCCGCCAACCCTTCCTTCCCGCTTTGCTTTCCCTCTCAACCTGGGGAATACTTGAGACGCTCACGCAGTGCCAGAGCCTGCCTTGACGGCCCGCTCGGCGGTGTGGCACCGG
>PMMM01000150.1 GCA_003162245.1 Phycisphaerales bacterium | reverse complement strand
ACCGGAGAATGCGGTTGCCCTGGGAGCGTGGGACGCGGGACGGAATCGGTGGGTGTGCGGCGTCGGCACCGCATGCGCGATGTACCGGGACGGTGGGGGTTCGCGTGCTACGTCGCCTACGGAGAGGCGACGCTACCTTTGCGACCGGCGGGCAGGGGCCGGTGAGGCGGGCACCGCCGGGCGCAGGTTGAGCATGTCGCGCAGCTCGGCGGCGCGTTCGTAGTCTTCGCAGGCCAGGGCCTGGGCCAGCTCCGATTCGAGCTTGGGCGGGGCGTTGTCGGGCATCTCCTTGAGAATCTCGAGTCGCAGGCCGCGGAGCGTCTTGATCTCCGAGGCGTGGCGGTCGGAATCGGGCTCGTCGCCGGGGAGCGCGTCGAGGCTGGCGATGCCCTCGTCGGCGAAACGGAGCGCCTGCTCGTAACGGCCGTCGCGCAGGGCGCCGAAGGCCCGCCCGCGGGCGTACATCATCATGACGTAGGCGCGCTGCCGGCCGAGCGCGCCGCGGTCGGCTTCGGTGGCGGCGTAGCGTTCGCACAGGTCGATGAGGCGCAGGTTGCGGGCGGTGTCGCGCTCGACGCCGTCGAACTCCTCGAGCACGAAGAGCGAGAGGTAGCGCTGGTAGTAGAGGTAGGCCTCGTGGCGGAGATCGCGGCAGTCTTCGGGCGAGAGCACGAAGTCCTCGTCGTGGCCGCAGGTCTCGGTGTGCTCGCGCAACCGCTGCTCGTGGTATTCGAGCAGGGACTCGTGGCCGCGAGGCCGCTGGCCGTCGGGCCGGCCGGCGTATTCGAGCTGGAGGACGCCGAGGTCGATGCGGGTCTGGATCTTCTCGCGGCCGTCGCGGCCGATGATTTTTCGGACGGAGATTTTGCCCGGCTCGTATTCCCAGCCCTCGAGGATGGTACGGAGGTCGCGTATCATGGCACAAGCGGTATCGGCCGCCGGCCGGGGTTCCATCAGCTTCATGGAGGCGGATGGACGGCAGGCGGCCAGGGCCGGGACGTCAGCGGAGTGCAGTTGCCGGTGCGGGTGATAGCGGGTCGATTTCGCGGACGTTCGCTGGCGGGGCCGCGCGGGGAGATCACACGTCCGATCACGGATCGCGCGAAGGAGACGCTGTTCAACATCCTCGGGAACCGCTTCGGGACGCTCGGGGGGTTACCGGACTTCGACGTGCTCGACGTGTTCGCCGGGACCGGCGGACTGGGGATCGAGGCGCTGTCGCGTGGGGCGCGCCGGTGCACGTTCGTGGAGCGCGATCGCCGGGCGGTGCAGTGCCTGCGCGACAACGTGCGGGAAATTGGCATCGCTGGCATTTCGGCCATTCTGGTAGAGAACGCGTGGACGATGCGTCCTCCGACGGTGTCGCACGAGTTCGGCCTGGTGTTCGTCGACCCGCCGTACCGCGACACCGAGAACGTGCTGCGTGTCGTCGACCTGTTGGAGCGGCTGGCCGTCAGCCTGACGCCGGAGGGGCTGATGGTGTTCCGGCACGAGGGGCGGCTGTCGTTCCCCCTGGAGCAACTCCGCGGGCTGCGGTGCGTGGATCAGCGGACCGTCGGGCGAATGGGCCTGGTGTTCCTGGCGCGGGCCGCAGGGCCGTCGGGCGCCGCCGAATCGGAACCGCCGCCTGTGGTGACTCAGGATTGAGCCGGCGTGTGGGCGACGGGGCGGGTTGCGAGCAGGTAAAAGAAGAACGCCGCGCCCAGGATGTTAGTCACGACGCCGACCGGGAGCTCGGTGGGGGGATGCAGGGAGCGTGCGAGGCCGTCGCAGACGGCGAGGAACGCCGCTCCGAGGATGGCGGAGCCCGCGAGCAGCGGCAGCGTCCGCACGCCGAAGATCGCCCGGCCGATGTGGGGCACCATGAGGCCGACGAAGCCGATGGGGCCGCAGTTGGCGACGATGACGGCGGTGAGCAGACCGATGAGGCCGAAACAGCTCCAGATGGTCGCGCCGACGTTCACGCCGCGCGACGCGGCGAGGTCGTGTCCGTAGTGGAGCAGGTCGAGGGCGCGGTGCTGGGCGGCGACGAGGAGGAACACGGGCAGGAGCACGATGGCGACCTCGAGGGCCGCGCGCGGGCGCAGGATGCCGAGCGAGCCCATCATCCAGGTGACGATCTCGTTGGTGATGGCGCGGTCGCCGAGGAAGAACACCAGCAGGATGCCGGCCGAGCACATGTAGGCGACGCACACGCCCGCGAGGAGCAGGCGGGCCATGTCGCGGGCGGGCCGCAGGCGACTGACGAGGTACACGAGGCTGGAGACGAAGGCGGCGCCGGCGAACGCAAGCAGAGTGATCCAAGGGATCTGGCCGGGGGCATAGCCGTGCCAGCCGGTGAGGAAGCCGAGGGCCGCGGCGAGCGACGCGCCGCTGGCGACGCCGAGGGTGTAGGGCTCAGCGAGCGGGTTTCGAAAGAGCGCCTGGAAGACGACGCCGCCGACGGCCAGGCCCGCACCGGCGACGGCGGCGAGGAGGGTGCGGGGCAGGCGGTGCTGCCAGAAGATCACGTGGGCCGGATCGGCGGCCGACCAGAGCGCGTGCCAGGGAAGCGCTTGCTGGCCGAGCAGCGTGGAGGCGAGGACGACCAGGCCGAGGAGCGGTGCCAGGACGAGGAGGCGGAGCGTGGCCGAGCGCGGAGCCATCGCTCACGGTTCCCACTGGTCTTTCTCTTCGAGGTCGACGTCGTAGAAGGGCTTGGCCACCAGGCGGGCGACGTCCTTGCCGAGCTTGTCGGCTTCTGTGTCCAGCGCGCTCGGGTCGCTGGCCTCGCGCATCGCGCGGCCGCGCTGGATCGTGCGGCCCTCGCGTTCCTCGGACTTGGGCCAGACGCGGGCCTTCTTCGGCGGCACGGCGGGGCTGATGACCTTGATCCGCAGGTCGGCGGTCGGCTCGAGCACGGGATGCGCAGCCGTGCTCTTCATGCTGAGGTGCTCGACGCGGATGTAAAGCAACTGCTCGGCATTTAGTGCCTTGGCGACGCGTTGCATGTCCCAGCGGTCGAAGTCCGGGCTCACCTGGCGGAGCCGCTGCACCTCGGCGAAGGGCACAACCTGCTCGTTTACCTTCTTCTCGCGAAAGATCTCGGTCAGCTTGGTATGCAGGGCCTGGGTGAAGACGGGGTTGTCGTCCTCGGGGCGTGCCGGCTCGATCAGCACGGCCAGGCGGCCCTTCGTCAGCGCGAACTCGGCCTTTTGGATTTGGCGGGGTGCGGTGAAGTACGCGATCGCCCCGGCGACGTTGCAAGCCGGCAGAAGCGCGCCTAGCCCGCCGAGCACGACGAGCGCGACCAAGACGATCCGCGGCCGGCGCATCTCACTTCACCTTGACCGTGCGGTCGTAGAATTTGGCCGTCACATCCTGTGCGAAGGCCTCCATCGTCGCCCGGCGGATTTCGCGGTCGCCGGTGCCCCAGGCGCCGGCGGAAGCGGGAGGATAGACGGTCTCGACCTCCTTGGTGTACACGGGCTCGCTGTTGGGGTAGGCGACGTTGTAGACGCCGACCAGGGCGGTGATGTGCCCGCGGTACAGGTGCGGGGTCTCGGGCTCGCGCGTGGAGTACTGCGTCACGTCGAGCATCAGCACGCGGTCGGCGGAGAAACGCTTGCCCAACTCGGCGGGATCGAGCTTCTCCCAGCCGGCGTTGCGGCGCTGGAAGTCGACGACGGAGCGCGGCTCGACGACCTTGATCCCGCGGACGTTGGCCTCCAGGGCGACGCGCAGGTGGTCAGCGAGCTCCCATTGCACCTGGGGATAGTCGAAGAGCGTCTCCATGTCGGCCCGGACGACGATGCAGACCTTCTGGTCGGTCAGGTGCGAATACTCGGCCGGAATGGTCTTCGTCGGCTCGGCGCCGAAAATCAGCACCAGCGCGGTGAACGCCTGGCACCCGCTGGACGCGGCGAGCGTTCCGAGCAGGAAGACGCCGATTCCGAGGCCGCGTGTGAGCCGCCAGGCCGCCGCCGACAATCTGTGCTGTCTCATCGCTCGACTCCGCGGACACGATACCAAGGTGCGGGGCGGTTGTGTAGCGGGGCGCGACATTCGCGACGGCGGAGCGCCTGGCGCGGTGGAGGAGGGACCGGCCAGCCCCTCCCTACTCTGACGCGCGACTCACTTCGGGCGGGGCCAGAAGACGACGTCGTTGGTTTCGCCGCGGGCGTCGTGCACGCCGCCCTCGTCGGTGCCGTTGCCGCCGAGCGAGTAGAGGGTGAAGCTGTTGCCGTCGCGGCGGTAGGCAAAGGGCTGGTTCGTGAAGGGGTCGCGCACGAAGTCGCGGCTGCCGAGCGCGTCGAGCGAGCTGGGATAGTCCCCGGTCTGCTGGCGGTAGGCGTTGAGGTTGGTCACGAGGACGGCGGCCCGGCGGGCGGCCTCGCCGCGCGTCCGCACAAACATGTAGCGGTCCAGGGCGGGAATGAACGTGCGCACCATCGGATTGACGGTCCGGTCGCTGCTGGCTAACTGCGATATCTCGGCCAGACGCGGGGCGGCCTCGGGGTAGGGTAGTGCCATCGCCTCGGTCATGGCGTCGTAGAACGTATTGGCCTCGGCCACGGTCGGCCCGAATCCGGCCTGCGCCAACTGGCCCGCGATCGCATCGAACGATACGCCGTCCTGCGCGATGCCTGAATTCTCAAATAGCTGGCGCCCCCACTCGACATTGAGCACCGGCTGCCCGCTCTGCGGATCGACATCCCACAGCCGTTGCGCCGAGTCCAGGAACATTGCCCGCTCGCCTTGCAGCCCCTCCACGGGCGCCCGCGGTGGCTGGGCGGCGGCCTCGGCCTCGGCGGCCAGCCCGACATAGTCCAACGTGCCGGCCGGCGCGCCCGCCTGCAAGTCCAGCAGCGCGTTCGCGCTCAGCGACTGGGTGGCGACTCCCACGAGGTGCTCGATCATCGTCATCCCGCGACCCGCCTGGGCCCCGGCGGCCATCACGTCCAGGTAACGAGCCGCAGCCTCATCCGGTCGCCCTTCGGCCGCAGCACGCCGGCCGTCGACGATGCTCAACTTCGCCAGCTTCCGCAGATTGCCGAGGTTGGGGAGCTGCACGCCAATCAGGCTGCCGTCCGGGCTGGCGTACTTTTGCATCAGGCTCTGAAGCTGAGATGCCGCACTGAACTTCTCCAGCACCCCCCGGTTCGCCGCGAGCCAGGCGCCAAGCTCCGGCGACTGCAACGCGGCAACGTCCCCGCGTTCCGCCGCCACCAGCAACTCGTCCCCGCCGGGGAAGGGCGTGAGTTCACCCGACGCCTCGGTGTAGATGCGACTCGCGTCCGCGCCTTCGGGGGCGACCTGCTGGTTGAGCCATGTGACGTAGTCGACCTTCTGCGCAGGGTTCGGCGCGGGTGGCATCATGTCGGCGACCGCGGCCAGCGCCGAATTTTGCGGCGGTACGACGGGTTCGGCGGCGACAACGGCCTGCGGCGGCTCGGCGGCCGGTTCCGGCGCCGCCGTCATCGTCGGCTGGTCGGCCGAAGGCGTTGCAGCGGCGGTTTCGGCGGCCTGTGTCGCGGCGTTTGCCGGCGATTCGCCCGGGGCGGGCTGGGTCGTTGCCTCCGCGAGCGTGTCCGCGCGCTCCGCCGGCGACTGGGCCCCGACGTTCGCCGCTATCTCCGCCGCCCGATGCTGCTCGTCCGGCGTGAGCTCCTTGAGCCCGTCCAGATGCTCGCCGATCGCCTGATCCCCCTCGCGCTCGGGCGGCCTGGCCAGCAGAGCGAGGATCGCGGCGGGGATCGTGGCGACGCCTTCATCGGGCGTCGGCATATCGCCCCGGGTGACCCGAAGCGTCTTCAGGTCGATGCGGACCTTCGGCCCCCAGGCCAGCGCGATGACAAACTGGTTGTCCGGTTCGTCGAACCCGTACCGCGCCTTGTCGAGCCACACGAGCGAACGACGGTCCACGCGCACGTGCGACCAGTCGTCCTTGCGCAACAGGTCCGGCAGCAGGAAGTGCCGCAGCAGCTCGCCGTCCGGACCGTAGATCACGAGGGCGTTGCGGGCTCCGCCGCGGCGGTACTCGTCGAGCGTCACGACGGTCCGGCCGTCGTTGCGGACGCAGACGATCGCGGGCGCGACATCGTTGACCAGCGGGCGCTCCCACACCATGCGGCCGCGCTCGTCTTTCTCTGCGCGCTCCAGGAGCGTCGCCTGGCAGCTCCGGCCGGCGCGGCCCGGCCGCCCCGCTTCGATCTGCACGACAAACTGCTTGTTTTCGGAAAGCACCTCGTGCGGCGGCCGCTGGGCCCAGGCGACGCCCACGCCGCACAGAAGCACCGTGACGCCACAGATCCGATGCGTCGGGCACATCGTCACTCTCCCAAGCCTCAGTTCCCGCGCCTATTGTACGCCACCCGGGCGACCCGTGGTGCTGGTAAGATGCTACCGGCAGGCTGTTTCCGGTCAGCCTGGGCTTTTCAACGTGGAGATGGCCTTTGACCGCACAGCGCTGGCTGATCACAGGCGCTTCGGGACAGCTCGGCAGCCATGTTGTCCGGCAACTCGCGGCCGAGGACCGCGATATCACAATCCTCGCGCTGGCGCGGCGGCCCGACGTGGGGACAATTGGCGTCACCGTGCAACAAGTGGAGCTCGATGATATGGACGCGCTGTACGCGGCCGTCACCGGGTTCAAGCCCACGCACGTCATTCATCTGGCGGCGATGACGGCGGTCGGCGATTGTCACCGGCAGCCGGCCGTCGCCGAACGCGTCAACATCGAGGCCACGCGCGTGCTTGCGGTCGCCGCGGCCGGAGCGCGGTTCGTCTTCTCCTCCACTGACATGGTGTTCGACGGCGAGGCCGCCCCGTATCGCGAAGCTGACCCCCCGCGGCCGCTCAGCCACTACGGCCGCACGAAGGCGGCGGCGGAGCAGGCGCTGGCGGACATTCCGAACACGCTGGTGGTCCGCATTCCGTTGATGTACGGGTTTCCGTGCAGCCAGCGGCAAACGACTTTCGTACAGCAGATCGCGGCCCTGCGGGCGGGGCAGCCGCTGCGGCTGTTTTCCGACGAGTACCGCACGCCAGTGTGGCTGGCGGATGCGGCGCGGGCGCTGATCGGGCTGGCGCGCAGCGATCTGACCGGCCTGATCCACGTTTCCGGGCCCGAGCGGCTGTCGCGCTACGAGCTGATCGCGCGCTGCGCGGACCTGCTGGGTTTGCCCCCGCGCCACCTGGTCGCTATCTCGCGCCTCGACATCGCCGCCGCCGAACCGCGCCCGGCGGACCTGTCCCTCGACGGCCGGCGTCTTGCAGGGGCGTTTCCGCAGCTCGTCCCCGGCCCGCTGCGCGCGGAGGCGCTCGTCGGCGAGCCGTACACGTAGGGCCCGGCCGAGCCGCACCCAGCTTCGGGGTTTACCCGGCTGTGGGGCGCGGTACGATGTATGCCGTCTGCCCCTTGGAGAGGTGCCAGAGCGGCCTATCGGGCACGCTTGGAAAGCGTGTGTACGGGTAACCGTACCGGGGGTTCGAATCCCCCNNCCTGCGCGTCCTAAGTGATGGACGCGCAGGCCGTTGCATTTCCGGGGCGGTCCCGGAGAGTCCCGTTTGTGGCGCTTTTTGTGGCGTTTTGTAGCGCCGGGATTCTCCGAGGAGCGCCAATATGGCACGCAAAATCCGGTCCTTTCGCGTGGGGAAAGTCAGCGCCTTTCTGCGTGGTCGCGTCTGGTACCTGGCGTATTTTGAGAACGGCCGGCGCTGCCGGCCACGTGTCGGGCCAGACAGAGAGGCCGCGCGCCAACTTGCGGCGCACACCAACGCTCAACTGGAAGTCGGCGCGCCCACGCCGCTGAGCTTCGAGCCGCTCAGCGTCGAGAAGGTGCGCGAGCGCTGGCTACAGTATCACGAACACGTGGTGCGGTCGTCGGTCGCGACGGTAAACCGATACCGGACGGGCACGCTGCACCTGCTCAACTTCGTCCGCGACGTGCGCCCAGCGGTGCTGGCGGCGCACTTCCAGCCGGCCCACGCCGAGGAGTTCGCCGCTTACCTGCGGCGCATCAAAGTAGCACCGAACGGGCATCGAAACGCGGTCAAGCGCCCGTTGCGCGACAAGGGCGTGAAGTACATCCTGGAGGTGTGCCGCAGCCTCTTCAACTACGCGGCCAAGCGGCGGCACTTGCCGCCGTACGCTGAGAACCCGTTCGCGACGATCGAGATCGACCGCATTCCGGTTGAGGATGCGAAGCCCTTCGTCGGCTTCACGGACGAGCAGGAGCGGACGTTCCTGGACACGTGCGACGACTGGCAGTTCCCGATCTTCGCGACGCTGCTGATGACCGGCATGCGACCGGGCGAGCTAATCCACTTGCTGCTGCCCGGCGACCTCGATCTACACGACGGNNACGATCAAGGTCTGCAACAAGCCACGACTCGGCTGGAAGGTGAAGACCCGCACCGAGCGCGCCATCCCGGTTCTGCCTGAGCTGGTGCAGGTGCTCCGCTCAGTTGTTGGCGACCGCAGCACCGGGCCGGTGTTCCTGCGCCGACACCTCGTGGAGGACGGCCCGCCCACCCTCGCCGCCTTGTCCGCCGACCGGTTGGAGCACGAGCTGCAGCGACGCATCGACATGCAGACCCCGGATGTGGGCGGCCCGGTGTCGCGTCCCGCCGTACAGCGAGTGTCGGACAGGTTGTGGTACGCCATGGGCGCCATCAAAGCGGACACGATTCGGCTCGAATTCAAGCGTCTGACCGCGAGCATCGGCTTGCCGGAGGTGACCGCCCCGAAAACCCTGCGGCACATGTTCGCCACGGCGCTCCAGGACGCAAACGTCGATCCGCTGATCCGGAACCAACTCATGGGGCATGCTCCGGCGGGCGCCGGCACGCCCGGCGGCGGCTTGTCCATGACCGGCGTGTATACGCATTCGCGGCCGGAGACGGTGCGACGGCAGCTTGAACAGGCACTGCGGGCTCGGCCAGGTATCCGAGCATTTGCTCACAGACCCACGATGGCGGCGGCACGGTTCCAACCCGCCCGGAGTGCGTGATTAGCGTGGGGATGCACAACCTCCGGGTTGGCCACCCGGAGGTCGAGTCTTTCCGTGCGGCGCACGAAAGACCCGCAGCCTTGCGGACGTTTGGCGGCGCAGGTCGACTGCTCTCGTCATTTCAGTCGCGTGCCGGCATGTGACTGAGGCCCGCGTTTGAGCAAGTCAAGGCATCTGATACGCGCTACCCGGAAACGGGGCGTCTGATGGGTATTCACGGCCGGCGGTCGCGGGCTGGCCGTAAAGTCGCTCGTGCCAGCGCGAGGCGTCGCGGTCGTGAAGCAAGGCCCAGGTGGTCGGATCGGCGCTCGGCCCGTCCAGCACCGGGCGAGCGACGTGGCTCAGTGAGAGGGCCCAACGAGTTTTTCCGGCCCGTTCTCCCGCCGCGTCGATCGTGACATCGCCAGCCAGGAGGATGCGTTCGAGCAGCTTCGGCCAGAAGAAAAGTCGGACAGTCGGTCGCGGTGGCCCGACCCGACTTCGCAACTCGTGAAGGACAAAGTCCCGGTGGCTCTCGCGTGCCACAGGATCTGGTTCACCCTTGGTATGGATGTCCACAAGTTCCACGCGGGGGAAGTCAGCCGGCCGAGCGAGGGCTCGTGTGATCAGTTCGGTGGCAAAATCGAAGTCGCTCGATCCGCTCCCGTATACGTGGGGGCTGGCAAAGCAGATGAAGGTGGCGTGCAAACAGATCGGCCGCAGCAGATCCATTTGCGCGCCCAGGTCCATCCGCGGGCTGTGCGTCCCCGTGATTCCGTTCCAGAACTCATCGGTCCCCGTTCGACTGAGCGTGGACAATCGGGCTGCACCAGCTCGGTCCTGGGAGAATGCGTCGGTCCCGACGATCCGATCGATCGGCGCATCGCCGTCGAAGTCGCATGCTGCCCGAACCCAGCCGGCTTCGTCAGAGGGATAATCGCCCCGAGCGGGACGTTTCACGCAGGCTCGCTGAAGACGGGACCGCAAGCTCTGGAGCAAACCGATGATACTGGGGTCCGCGCCCCTGGGGTCCGCGCGGGCAATCGCCTGCCCGACCGCGTAGGACCATGTCCCGCCGAACAGATCGGCGATGATCGTCGGGCACGGGTTGCTGGGCGGGAACAGCCCTCTTCCGAACGCCCTGATTTTCTCGCGCCAGGCAGGGTCGCCTGCGTGATGCTGTTCATCGAACAGATCGGGTGTCAGCGCGAACTCGGTCAGCATCAGGCGAACCTCTCCTGATAGTCCTGATCCAGAAACGCATCCGGCCAGGGGCGGAGCAGCTCGCCCTGGGCATCGAGGCCGATCTCCGAGATCGTCGCGGCACCGTGGTCCCGCGCAGCGTAAAGTATCGCGACATCCGCAGCGGACACCGGCACGCCGGTCGGCGTCGCGCCGCGCGCCGTCTCGCGGATGCGCCGTTGCAGGCGGAGAATCA
Source organism: Phycisphaerales bacterium (assembly GCA_003162245.1). GTDB lineage: Bacteria > Planctomycetota > Phycisphaerae > UBA1845 > Fen-1342 > Fen-1342. The sequence goes on along the minus strand of PMMM01000150.1, from coordinate 20,044 downwards.
GATGAATGCTGTGCGTCTCGACCAGGAACTGGCTGCCCCGAAGCCCAAGCGCGCCCTGGATCAGCAGGTCGGCCAGGCTCGCCTGCAGGGTTGGATGCACATGCAGCTCAGGCTGTTCGATAGCGACAACCGCCGCAGCGGGGTCCAGCGCGGCAACCACGACGGGCACGACCTGCGAAATGCCGACGCCCACGTCGTGAGCCCGTAGCTCGAGGCCGGAGCCCGCATCAACCAGGACCACGCGGCGCGCCGTGGCCAGGTCGTTGAACCTGGCGATGACCTCCTCGTCGGTGTCGAAGATGTGGCCCGCAGCCAGGGCAACGCCCAGCTCATCCGACTCGCTGATTTCGCGATAACGGTTGAGCCTCAGCTCGCAACCTGCGTTCAGCCGGTCCGAGCCCGAGAGCCATGCGCTGGTTGCCTGTCGCAGCTCTTCGCTTTCGGTAAGCGCGTCCCACGCGGCCAAGCCGGTGGCCCAACGGGTCTCATCGCGGTAGCGCGGCGGCTCGTAGTTCCGCGGCGGAAGCTCGCGTAGCGGTCCCAGGTAGCGAAAACCCCTGAGCTCGTCCAGCAGGAGGCTGCCCGGCCCGACGATGAGCTGCGTCAGGACCGCTCTGACCACGCCGTTGTACGGTTCTTCCGGCGTTTTCCACGGTAGGCCAAGGCCGCAGTCGAACGCTGGCAGAGCATCTGGCCGTCCGGTCAAGGGCATCATCCCCAGCGAGCCTGAACTCTCTGATTTCGGCTCCTTCTGAGCGCCTGCGCGCCAGAACGCATCAAAGTACTCCACAAGCAGCGATGGCATCTGATCCGTGCCCTGCTTGATCACGGGGTGATCCAGATTCAGCTCGACGATGCGCGTCCCGCGCGACTCGAAGTCGGTTTCGATTGCGGCGAAATGCTGCCCATTGAGGCCGACCGAATAGCGCTGCACATATAGGGCATCGCGCAGGATGCTTCGCTTGACGACGATCTCAACCCACGCGGATTTAACAGTCGCGTTGAGGGAGTCCACGTCGATGCCTGCTTCGACCAGGCCGACACTTTCGTCTAGCACCCAGGTCAGACCGGTGTCCTTCGTGTCGAGGTCGAAGCGGAGCGCGACGCTTTTCGTCTGGTCGTGCTCGTGCACGAAATTGGCGAAGCCGCCGAGGTCTACGAAATCACCGCCGTTGATCGTCCGGTCGGCGTTCAGGTTGCGCCGCTCGAAGATCTCTCGCGCGTAGTGCAGGGCGTGGATGACCGTGCTCTTTCCGCCGCTGTTCGGGCCGACCAGCAAAGTGATTGGCCGGAGAGCGAGCCGTTGCCGCTGGCCGATGGCCTTGAAGTTCTCGATTTCGATCGCGGTGATCATCAGCGCACCTCGGTTGACATCCGACCGCCCTCGTTGTGTTGCGCGCACTCAGACCGGCAAAGATCGGTAGATCGAAGCGAACGAACGCGCTTCGCCCTCCATCAGCGTCAGATACGCCGGGTCGTAGTCGGTGGGCAGAATCAGCTTGCCGCGGCGAACATCGAGCAGCCCGACGCGTACGCCCCCGGTCTTCGGGCGCAGCTCGGACTGGAGCAGGTGCAGCATGGCCTCCACCTGCCGCTTGCCCGGCTCGCCGTCCTTGAAATACAGCTTCACGAGGTGCGGCGAGCCGCCGATCTTCAGCCCCAGCTCGGGGTTCAGCGACACGCTGAGATCATCGACCACCCACGCCTTTCTTGGCGGTCCAAACCACTCCAACGCGCGACGTGCGGCGAACTTCTTGTATCCCCTGACGAGGACCGGGTAGGCCGTCTGCTTCTTCTTGTCCGTCAGCCCGCGCAGGACCTGATCAAGGGTCGTCAGCGGTTGGCCCGCCCGGTGCAGCTCGACGAGCGCGTCACGGATCGGCTTATAGAAGTCGGTTTGGGGGCTATACCCCTCCCCGTGCTGCTTCTTGACGTGGCGGACCACGGTGAGCTTGGGCGAACCCGACTTCAGCACGAAGTCCACGAATTGAGTGAGCGTAATCTCGATCATTTGCGATCCCACAGTTTGCGATCCACGGCGGCGAACTCCTCAAACGTGTCGAAGACCATCACACGTGTCTTGGCTTGCATGCCGCGGCGCAGCGCATTCATCGCACGATGCCGCGCATCGCGATCGGGGTTCACGAGGACGACGTTCTTGAGCCGGCCCGGCCGTCCAGATACCCGGAAAAGGGACGACGTGTGCAAATCCGTGTTCGGAAACGAATAGCCGATCACGACGATTGTCTCGGCCCGATGTATCTCGTCCGCGGCCTGCGCCCAGATCCGTCCAAACTCGCCCTCGTCAAACCGCTTGTTCCACTCGGGCGGGATGATTTCGAAGTGCAAGTTCTTGTTGGGGTCGAGCCGGGTATACGGTCGCTCTTTCAAACTGAACCGTCCCTCAGACTTGGCAAGGAAGTGCAGAGAGCCGTGCAGTTTTAGCAGCCGGATCGTGCCGTCCTTCTTTGCCGGAGGGTCGGGGGCATTCCAGAACTTCTCGCCGGGAACCTGCGCACCAGGGCCAGGCTTCATCGACAAACAGTATCCATAGCGGGCGTTCCACTTACCGGCCGCGTGCGTGCGGAGGGCGTGGTCGATCAGGCAGTCGTAGTTGAACGAGATGACTGCGTCGTTTGTGCCCAGCCGCTCGACGAGGGCTTGGTGATACTCGCAATCGCGGTGCTTGAGCCCGGTCCCGCCCTGGGGGCTGAAGGAGAGGGATTCTTCGAGCACCGCCGCGATGCCCTGCAGCAGGTTTGTGCGCTTGGCCCGCAGCTCCGCGAGATCTTCACCCCAGCGCTCGCCGGTCGTGCCCTCAACAATGCGGATTTGGTGCTCGATGGTCGTGAACATGATTTCCAGCGTGAGCTGGAAGTTGTGGCCGAATAGCTCCACTGCGTCCGAGATCAGGCAGTTCACCGTCTCGCGGTGCTTGTCGTTGGCGATGCGCTGGAGCTGGGTGAAGAAATCGCCGTCCAGCGGTGGCAGGCAGAGCGGTCGGGGCCGATCGCCTTGTGGCGCATCTCCCTCGCGGAGCTTCGCGCCGCGGGTAGCCCCCGCACCCAAAACGATGAGCGCCATCAGCGTCCTCCCCTGGCTGCGGCTGTCGCCGCGCCATGCGGCTTGGCCCTGTCGAGTTTTCGATGGATGAGCGAGATCATCGTGAGGATGTCGAGCGCGTCCTGCTCGGTCATGTCCCACTCGACCTTGGGCTCATGCGCGAGGGGGTTGCGGATCGTGCCATAAAGCCCGATCAGCAAGCTCGTAAAGCCGCGCTGCTCGCCGCACTCGGTTTCAGTGCTCAGGTGGTTGATCGCGAGTCGAGGCGCGCTGTTGTTGCGCTGTCCAAACGCGCCCACGACCAGACGCGCCCCGTCGCCAGTCAGGCCCGAGAGCTGGCGTACCTTGGCCGTAATGCTCTTCATCGCTTCGAAGACGGCGTGGAAGTAGTTCTGGGCGACGATCTCCGCGCGGCAGTAGTCCAGCACGTCGGCGTGGACGTTGCGCTGCCGCAACACACTCTGCAAGCGATTCGAGCGGGCCACGGCTTCGTCAAGCGTCTCGGCTTTCGCCACCCGGCGGACCTTGCCGTCGTCCCCAAGCTCCATGCCGCACAGCGCGAGGACCGGGTTGAGTTCCTCCCGCCACAAGCGGAACGTCTCCGGGGCGCGCGTATGACGCGCCGGGTTCATCGCCTCGTTGATGAACTTCACGACGTGGTTCCCGACCTGGTGCTGGTTCTGGAACTCAACGAACGCGTTGAACAGACGCTTCCACTTCGTCATCTCCGGGGTCGCGTCGGGTATCTTGCAGTGCCCCAGCAGATAGCCGATCTCTGGTCCCGTCAGGCCGGTATTCGTGTCGGCGAGAACCCGGGCGATCGCCTCAAGCTGCTGCGGACTGAACGGCGGTAAGGGTTGCCGGGCAACGATTGACATCAACGGCCTCCCCCACGGCGTGGCGACGTGATCGCGGATTCCGGTGACTCGAAACGCTCTCCGCTGCGCATTGCAGCGATGTCGGCGGGGTAAGCGTACTCGTCGGGGTATGGCACGCTGCCTTCCAGCTCAAGGAGCAGCGCTCGGTACCGGCCGATAGCGTCAGTAAGTTCTGGGCACGTGCCCAACTCCCGATCCTGATAGGCGTGGATCGCGTTGCGGCGCACGCGCACATGGTTCAACCAAGGTGTCCATGACTGCGCCTGATCCGGTGTCCAGACGTGTTCCTGAAAGAACTGGATCAGCTCGCCCAACGCGGGCTCGTCCGGGTCAAGCGGCTGGCCCACCGCCCGACCGCGCTTTGTCTTGATTGCCTGCGCGGCATAGTTGGCCTCGTACACGCAGAGGAACCACTTCAGCGTGCCTTCTACCAAAGCACCGAGATTCGCCCAGCCCAAGATCAGCCGACCGCCGGCTTCGTCGGGTTTGCACGGCTCCAACCACAGCCGCAGGGTGTGTGATAGCGATACTTGCCAGTCGAGCCGTGAGCGCGACAGGATCTGGGCGGCGTCGCGCGGCGCCCAACCGCCGTCCGCCCAGAAGTCACGAATGTGCGTGTTGATGCGGATGATCTCGTGCACCTTCTGGTCGAACCCCATTACAGCTCCCCCCGAAACGCCCGCTGGACAAGCGAGTTGAACAGGTTGTCGGCTTCATGTTCGTTGTTCGCCTGTTCGGATGTCAGGGTGAGCACATGTTTCGAGCGCGAAGAAAACTGTTCTTGCATCGGCAGCGGCGGCACTACACAATCGTATCGGGCGAATTGCTCGCGGTTGATCTTGGGGATGTTCGCACGACCGGATTGCTTGATGGCGAACTCCGTGAACTCGGGTGTCAGAAGCAGCGCCCAAAGGAACTCTCGCGTCAGGATGTCCGCCCGCGGTCGCACGGGATAAACGTCGGCACTGCACAGCGCCTGCTGTTCGCCGAGAGCGACTTTTCGCAAGTTGGGACGGATCTTGCTGTATAGCACGTAGCGATCGTCAAATAGGAATTTCCCGCTTATTAGCCCGTCTTCTCTCGCCGTCTTGGCGGGAAGTAAGCGGCCAGTATCGCGGTCGATTCGATCAGCACCGTAATGCCGGAGATCGCAGTATTCGTCGAGGCGGGGATCGACCATCGGCGCGTCTATCAGCGTGATCTCACCCAAGGGGCGTCGTGGCCATTTGCGCGAATTCGCAGTGGGGCTACCGAACATATCGTAGAACAGGCACGGGATGAGCTGGTCGGCGAGGCGGGCGGCTTTCTGGCGGCGGCGGCGGATGGCGTCCGCCTTGTCTAGGACCGCCGCAATCCGCTTCTGCTCGGTCAGGCTCCGCTTCGGGTCGTCTGGGTGGGGCAATGGAATTCGCAGTTGCGAGAATTTGGTCTTATTCACGATGGCAACAGTCGTTGCCGGCGCCATGTGCTCAAGCAGGGGTTTCAGTGTCCGGCAAAAGTGATAACCGTATCGCGGCTCGACATTCCTTCTGTCGAAGACCAGCGCATTTATCTGTTGGTTTGTCGCGACAGGGACTCCGGCAAATCCGACCTTGCCCAGCGAGCCGATACAGCACACCAGCACGGCACCAGCCGGCAACACACGGCTTCCCTCTGCACCCGCTGCGGTAATCCGGATACTCGCATCCGTTATCGGGTCGGAGGCATCCAGGTCCGGCGGCCGAACGAAGGGGATTTCCCCACCGTAGAAATCTGGGCGCGTCGTAGCCGGAGTAGTCCCGGTGACTACTTCCGCGACCTCATCGAGCCGCGCCTCGCCCCAGCCGTGTGGCGGCAAGTGGCCGATCATCGCAACATTCCCTCCAGCTCGGACAAGTTCCGGGCCTCCTGCTCATTCAGTTTCTTCAGCCGCTTCAGGATCGTCTTCGGCGGGTCGTAATTCGGCTCCTCGTAGACCGTTTCCTTGTAGCGGGTGATCGACAGGTCGTAATTCGCCTCGCGGATATCGCCGAGTGGCACGAAGAACGCCTTGTCTTTGCGATCGGTGTCCTTCTTGGGGTTGCGCTTTGCCCAGCGTGCCCGCACATCCGGCAGGTCGGTCGCTTCGATCGGATCGCGCTTGTCGTCGAGCGAGAAGCCGTCGTTGACCACGTCGTAGAACCAGACGTGCTCGGTCTTGCCGCCCTTCGTGAACAGCAACACGGCCGTCGATACGCCGGCGTAGGGCCTAAACACGCCCGCCGGGAGCTTGATCACGGCGTCGAGCTGGTTGTCGTCCACCAGAATCTTCCGCAGGGTGCGGTGGGCCGTGGACGAGCCAAACAACACGCCGTCCGGCACGATTACGCCGCAGCGCCCGCCGAGCTTGAGCATGCGCAGCATGAGCACAAGGAACAGCAGCTCGGTCTTGCGGGTCTTGACCTTGCCGGTCAGCGACTTGTGTACGTCGGGCTCGTCCAGGCTGCCCTTGAACGGTGGATTCGCGAGGATCAGGTCGAAGTGGTCGCTGGCGGCCCGCCGAACCTCCGGCGTCGTGCTGTCCGGGAACGAGTTGCTGAGCGTGTCCTGGTAGTAGATGTGCGGGTTCTCGACGCCGTGGAGCATGAGGTTCATGGCGGCGATCCGCAGCATCGTCACGTCGAAATCAAAACCGTAGAACATGTCGGCGGCGATGTGCTTGCGGTAGGGCTCCAGCTTGTCGCCGGTGTAGATGAGGGCGGGCTGGCCGTCGTCGTTAAGAACGGGCTCGCCGCTTTCATCGAGCTGGGGCAGGGTACCCTGCTTGCTGGACCAGTGCTGAAGCAGGTGCTCCATCACGGCGATGAGGAAGCCGCCGGTGCCGCAGGCCGGGTCGCCGATGCGCCACTCGGGCTGAGGTTCGACGAGGTCCACCATGAGGCGGATGATGTGCCGCGGCGTGCGGAACTGGCCGTTGATGCCGGCGGTGGTGAGCTTCTTGAGCAGGTACTCGTAAACATCGCCCTTCACGTCGCCGCGTTCGAGCGGGAGCTGCTCGATCATCTCGACGGCGGAGACGAGCAGGCCGGGCTTCTGGATGAGCAGGTTGGCGTCCTGGAGGTAGCGGCCGAGGGCGGTGCGTTCGCCGTTGGATTTCTCGCACATTTTCCGGAAGAGCGGGAAAACCTCGTCGCGCACGACGGGGAGCATCTGCGCGCCGCCGAGCCGGCGGAAGTTCTGCCAGCGGCGCTTGTCGTCTGGGCCGGTGAAGGGAGTTTTCGCCTTCTGGCCGGTGCGGGCGGCCTTTTTCTCCTCGCGCGTGGCGGCGAGGTCGAGCAGCCGGGCGAACATGAGGAAGGTGATCTGCTCGATCGCCGTGAGGGGGTTGGCGATGCCCCCAGTCCACATATCGTCCCAGAGCTTATCAATCTGGCTGCGGAGCGTGCCGGTGATCACTGGGTCGCGCCTCCCTGCGACTTCTGGGTGCTGAAACTGTTGACGATGTTGAGCAGGTCCTGCACGGTGGCTTCGTCGGGGAACACGCCGTCGAGGCCGTCGCTATGCAGGGTCGTGAACGGGTCTTCGTACAGCCGTTCAACGGTGATGCTGCCGTACCGGGCGATGTGGTTTTGGAGCATGTCCAGGAACCGCACCTGCGTAGCCGTGAGCGCTGGGTGCGTGTGGACGAAGCGCTCGAATGACCGGCGGACGGCGGCGCCGTCCAGGCCGATGACCGCCCGGATGGCCTGGTCGAGGTGGCCGGCGGTCTCGGGGTAATAGTCGAGCAGATCGGTGAGGTCGAGCGTCGGATCCTGCGTCAGGACGAGCGAGACGAGGGATTTCAGTTCGTTTTCGGCGACGGGCTCGCCGGCGCGGATGCGCTGGAGGGTCGGGTTCAGGTCGAAAAGGTCGCGCAGGACCTTCTCAACGCGCTGACGATAGGCGGCGAGGTCGAGCCCTTCGAGCTTGACCGCATGTGCCTTCCGCTCGATCAGGGCGTCGTCCTCGGTCACATCGATGACTTTGGGCGGCAGCGCTGTGGCGCCCGTAGGCTGGCGGTACTGCATGACGCCGCGGAGTTCTACGCGAACGCGCTCCAGGTCGGCAGTCGTGGCGCTCCGCCAGAACGCGGGATTCCGGGCCTCGGCGATCGTGCCTTCTTTGGCACGTACCTGGCTGAGGTTCATCTGGAGCTGCTCGATCTGGGCGCGGATGTCGTCGGACAGGTCGGCGTAGCGCGTCGCGCCGCGCAGGCGCTCGATTTGTGCCTGACACATGCGCAGGTCGAACTGGTACGCCGGCGCGTGGCCGATGATGCTGCGCCACTGCATGAGCGGAGCGATTTCCTGCACCAGGGCGGCCTTCGTGGCGGCGTCGAACTGCTTTAGGATGCCTTCCTGCTGCAGGGTCTTTACGTACTTCCATTTCTCCCGCACCGCGATTGTGCGCTCGGGCAGGTCGGCGATGTCCCTGCCGATCAGGTCGATCGCGAGATCGAAAATGGCGGTGTCCTGACGCTCCAGGGCGGTTTCGGCGAGTTGGATGCGGGCTTCGAAGAGCCGCTGCGGCAGGGATTTCAGCGACGTGACCTCCGCCGGCGTGTACTTCTCCTCGAAGTAGTCGAAGTTGCCCCAATGATCGAAAATCCGGAAGCGGTCTTTGTGCTTACCGGGGCCGAACAAGTTCTTGCACAGGCGCGTGCCGCGGCCGATCATCTGCCAGAACTTGATGTACGAATAAACCGGCTTCGCGAGGACGAGGTTGACGATCTCGGGTACGTCAATGCCGGTGTCGAGCATATCGACCGAGATCGCGATCGTCAGTTCGGGGTTGTGGCCTTCGCCCTTGAAGTCGTCGATGAGGTCCTCCGCGCGTGGATCGTAGTTGTCGATCACGCGGCAGAAGTTGCCGCCGTACTGCGGATACAACTCGTCGAACAGGCCCTGCAGCAGGACGGCGTGGTTGTGGTTGCGGGCGAAGACGATCGTCTTGCCCGGGCGCGTACCGGATGCGTCGCGGATGCCGCGCTCCATAAGGTTGCGCAGGATCTTGCGGTTCGTGTCCTTATTGAAAATGTACTTGTCGACTTCGTGCTGCTCGTACTGAATGGCCTCGGGTTCGGCCTCGTCTTCTTCGAGCTTGCGCTGTTGCTCGGCCGTCATCTGGCCGTACTTAATCCCCCGGCGCAGAAAGTCGGTTGTGTGCTCTTCGACCTCAAACGGCACCAAGTACGGCGGGTTGGATGTGATCGCATCCGTGTAGCTGAAGAACGCGCTCGGATCGTCGTTCTCGCAGCCAAAAAGCTCGTACGTATTGTGCGTGATGAGGTCCTTGCGGGGCGTCGCCGTCAGCCCGACAAGCAAAGCGTCGAAGTAGCGGAGCAGGTCGCGATAGCGGTTGTAGATGCTGCGGTGCGATTCGTCGGCGATGACGAGATCGAAGAAACCCACGTCGAACGTCTCGAAGCACTTCATCATCGCCGGGTATGTCGCGAGGTAGATACGCTTGTCGCGTTCTTCCGACGTGTTCGCGGTGACGATGGTGCGCGGTTCGCTGGGCAGAAACTGCTTGAACGCGTTGGCGGCCTGCTTGCGCAGCTCGCGACGGTCGCAGAGGAACAGGATGCGCCGGGCGCGACCGATGCGGATGAGCAACTCGGAAAGCGCGACGGCGACACGTGTCTTGCCGGTACCGGTCGCCAGCACAATCAGCGCCTTGCGGCGCTTGGCGGCGAAGAGTTCCACGACGCGCTTGACCGCCTCGATCTGGTAGAGCCGGTCGATGATCTGGTGATCCGGCGCGAGCTTTGGTGAGAGCGGGTTCTGCCGCCGAGAAACCAGCGTCGCCAGGCTGTCCGGCGAATAGAACCCGAAGACCTTGCGCGGGGGCTCATCCTCGGCATCGTTCCAGAACGAAACGTCAAACCCATTCGTGTAGTAGATCACGGGGCGGCGGCCACTCACCCTCTCCAGCGCATTGGCGTACTGCTCGGCCTGCGTGCGACCCTGCTCGGCGTCTTTCGCCGTCTTCTTCGCCTCGATTACCGCGAGTGGCTTGTCATCGTTGCCGATCAGGACGTAGTCGGCGTAACCGCGGCCGGTGGCGGTACGCAGGCCGTCAAGCTCGTATTCCTGCCGTACGCCGGGTGTGTCGCTGCCGTCGGGGGCGACTTCCCATCCGGCCGAGATCAGCATTTCGTCGATCAGACGCTTGCGAGTCGTGGCCTCGTCGAATGCCAGACTGTCGGCGACTGCCTGCCCAGTGGCGCGTGCGGTCTGGAGCTCGGCCAGAGTCGCCTCGGCCGTCTGCGCGACAGCGCGCGAGGCCTCCAGCTCGGCCAGCACCTTCTGCATCTCCGCCTCCTGGGCGGCAAGTCGCTCCAGGACAGCCTTCTTCTCGCGACGGAGCTGGGATTTCGATTCCTCTCCTGCCTCCGGGCTCGGTAATCCGAAGCTCGGGCACTCGTCTTGCCGGCCACCCCCGTAGGCGACAAACAGCCAACGCCCGAGCTCGAAGGCCTCCTGCAGCAGCCAAGACGCTGTCTTCCCGGAGGTCTGTTCGCCATGCGCGGCCTTGTTGCCATGAATCCGGAGGGCGTGGAGTTTCGAAACGACGACGCGCGGGACGGTGTTTTCGAACGTCGAAGCGTTGAGCTTGTCGTTCAGATTGGCTTGGAAGACCGGTTTCGGCAGGCGTGCAGCCGCCCAGATGTACTCGACGATTTGTTCAGCGAAGGAGCGGAGCTTGACGGCGGCGCTAGGTGGGTCGGCGTGGACATACTGCTCGGCGAACCCGCCGAGCAAGGCGAGCTCCTTCCAGTGCGGGCGCAGAAACTCGAAGTTCGCTGACTTCATCGCTTCCAGCCCATGCTGTTGCTGTCCTGCGATCGGACCGGTTCGTCGGTCGTCGTAGCGGGCCCAAGAACTCGTGCCAGGCTGTGCAGCGCGTGTTTCCACGCCCAGCCAGTTTGCAAGGGGCGTGCCAGCACGCCGAAGCGCGACGGAATGCCCGGTCTGCTATCTGCCACCGCTCCTCCATGATACGTTCAGCCGCTTGAGCTGCGCGTCCAGCGTTTGGTAGTTTTTCATCCCGAGCAACCGCGCTGCGCGCGTTTTCACTCCGTTGCTTTCCTCCATGGCGCGACGCAGAAAATGCCGCTGAATCTCAGCCAGATGCGCTTCGAGGTCGAAGCCGTCGCCCAGCGGATGCTCCAGGATACTCACGTGGCGTTGCCCTGGCACGGTGGCGACGGCCGCGGCGACCTCGGCGCGCTCTAAGGTCGTGCCCTCCGCCATCGTTATCGCCTGCAGCAGGGCGTTGTAAAGCTGACGAACATTGCCGGGCCAGTCGAATCGCTTCACAAATTCATTTGCACCAGTAGAAAGTGATTTGTCCTGATAGCCCGAATCCTGGCCCCCAAACTCACGGTTGATCCGATCGAGCAGATGCTCGGCGATCTTCGGGATGTCAGAACGACGCTCGCGCAGCGGAGGGACGGCGACCGTGATCACGGCGAGGCGGTAATAGAGGTCCTCACGGAACCGTCCCGCGTTCACTTCGCCGACCAGGTCGCGATTCGTCGCCGCGATGATCCGCACGTCGCTGCGCCGCTCGGTCGTCGCGCCGACCGGTCTGAACGCTCGGTCGCATGGGCCGCCCCCCGGGGGCGGTTCGAGGACGCGTAGCAGCTTGGCCTGCATCGACGCATCGCATTCGCCGACTTCGTCGAGAAACAGCGTGCCGCCGTTGGCTTGGTCGAAGGCGCCGCCCTTGTCCTTGCTCGCACCGGTGAACGCGCCCTTGACGTAGCCGAACAGCTCGGACTCAAGCAGTTCCCGCGGTATGGCCGCACAATTGATGGCGACAAACGGCTTCTCGCGCCGGGCGCTCGCAGCGTGTATTGCGCGGGCGAACATCTCCTTGCCCGTGCCGCTCTCGCCGACCAGGAGCACCGACACATGACGCAGTGCCGCTCGCCGAGCACGGCCAACGGCCAATCGAATCGCGTGGCTATCGCCGACCACGTGCTGGAATCCCTGCACTTCGCCCGGGCTTTGAGCGGCTAGGTGTTGAAGGTGAGTATCGGGCGCCTTCAGAAGTTCAGGAACAAAATCAACCGCGATATCGAACGGGATCTCGGTCTTCCAGGCCCGACCCTTGTGGGTTTGGTAGAAGGCCGCTGGAAACCGGGTCTTACCCAGCAGCAGCCAGATCGCGGTCATGGCCGGCGTGCCTGGGCTCAGGTGGATATTCAGCTCGACGGATCGCCCGGCCAAGATCGCAGGCAGCTCCTGATTGACAATCTCGAAGATCTTGGCGTAGTCGGTCGGGTTGTGCAGCTCGACGCGATGTATTTTCGGTTTGCAGCCGAGCCCGCTCCCGTAGGGACGATCCCACCGTGAGCCGTAGTTGCTCAGCAGGTGGACCTCGTCGAAGTGCTCTGCGTTCAGCAGCGTCTTGATCGGTCCCGGCCCTTCCGCCGGACTTGTCCCTACGACCTTCAGCAGTGCATCGCGCTCCCCTGGTGGTAGTTCGGACGCGAACCCGCGCAGGTCCGCATGCCCAACCCACGACACCAACACGCGCGGCCGCGACATGCACCACTCCTCTTGTGCAAATACAAACTGAATTGTATTGCAGCCCGCGGGGGAGCACAAGGGCGATTCATCACGTGCCCAGAACGCAGGTCGCGGCCGTGGCACGCACGTTGCTAATGACTGGGCCAGGGGCTGCAGCGGCTGCCTCGGCTTGGGACGAACGACCGACATGAATAATGACGCAATGCTCATTGAACCGCAAATCATCGCCGGCGCGCGGAGTAGCGTCGCTGAGCAAGATCCGCAGGCGGCGCTCCAAACGCTTGCGAAGAGCGAACCAGCCCTCGCGACGTTCGTAGCTGAGAGCTTGGCGACCACGGCGGGCCGGCTCGCGTTGTCGGGCGCGCCGACCGGCGTGGTTCAGGGGGTCCACGAGGACGTGCTTGTGACAGTGTTGACGTGTGTCGAGTCGATCAAGCGCGCGCACTTCGAACTGTGGAAGGACACCGAACTTGGCGCCCGACTGAAGGCGCTCGCTGGAGCACCGGAGCAGAAGAAGGTCACCCGGAAGCGTCGTGTGGACAACGGCGATTCAGCACCGCCGCGAGAGGGTCAAGAAGCCTCCTGATGGGCAGGATCTCCCGGTTCCATACGCGAAAAGCTGTCGTACTGCGCGGGGGCGCTCGCGCACGATTCGGCCGGGACAAAGCGGGCCCAGCTAACGCAAGGAAACCGGTAGCAGCATCTACGTTTCCCAGTCCCGCCGCGCCACAAGCGCGTAGGTGGAAGCCCCCGCTGGCACGCTTAATTACGTGGCCGTTTTGCGTTATTACATATTGAGGGACCTGGCTCTTGCACGATCGACCTCACACCTTGGACAGTCGCCCGCATGCCGCCGCTTCGACAAAGACAAGGGACGCGGCTCGTGTGAATGGCGGTCGAGAACTGCGGCGACTGGGGGGTTACCCGCCGTCGGTTGATAAGTACAGCGCCCGGGGCTGCCTGCCCGCCGCGCGCACCGGCAAACACGGTGTGCGCGCTGCCGATCCGAATCGCGACATTTCCGCGGCAGCTCGACGGGCGGTGTAACGCCGCGCTGACCGAGCCCGCTGTGTCGGCAGGTTGGTCGCGTCAGGCGTGACGCCTCCAAGCGCCCGTCCCCGCCGGCGCCTAATCCGAAGCCCTCCCACGGCTAGTACACGTTGAAGACCTGAACTTCGTACGGCCACCACCGGCGGATCGGCGCTGGCAGTGGCCGCCTTCTTTGTTCTCGGCCGCCCCCGATGAGGGACGGCTCTTCCTTCACCCAGCAAGGTGAACGCGAGAGCCGCCCCGCTCGGCGGCTCCGCGTCTGCGCGGAGATCCGCCATGTCGAGACTTCATGTCCCTTCGACCACGGCCGGCCCATCGGCCGCTGAGATCTGGTTCCAGGAAAACCTCCCCGAGTTGCAGTCGCGGGTCCGGGTGTTTGTTCGCCGCTTTCCGCTCGATGAGCGCCCCGACGGGAGCGCCGAGATTCTCGGCCAAGTTTGGCGCTACGTGCTCAGCGCCGCCCACAGGGGCAAGTTGGCGAACTTGACCGCGTTCACGCTCGTTATGTTCTTTGGTCGCTCGTACGCCGCCGGTCGGCGTCTCTCCGGCGCGTGCAGCACAGACGTGTACTCGCCCACCAGCAGCCTTCGACGCGACGTACGCATCGTGTCATTGGAGGAGTGCCGTACAAGCCGGACGCCTGAAGGCGGCGCCCGGTTGCCGCTGAGCGAAGTGCTGGCCGACCGGCGGGCGCCGAACCCGCTTGAGGCCACCCGGCAGAACCTGGACTACCCCGCGATCTTGCGCCGGCAGCGGGCCAGCCGGAAGGCCCGTCGCGTCTTCGCCTGGCTGGCACAGACGCAGGGCAGCGGCCGGCAGACGGAGTTGGCCCGCGAACTGCGGGTCAGCGAGCCGCGGGTCGTACAACTCAAGCAGGAGCTGGCCAAGCATCTAGCGGCAGAGGGCTACGAGTGTTCAGGACGCCAGCGCCGTGCAGACCGGCCTCTGCAACGTCGCGCCCGCCGGTACGCACCGCCGCTGAACGCGGGCACATCGCCGGCCCTGAGTGACGGCCCATCAGTTCATGGCGCGCCGCCGCCGCGGCGTGGTGTTCTGCAAGGAGACATCCAATGAGGTGCCGCGCCAGAATCGCAGACGCCAGCGCCATCGTCGTTGGTCTCGGAGGTGTCGGCCGGCAGCTCGCAATGCAGTTGGCTGCGCTCGGAGTTGGTCGTCTGTGGCTGGTCGATGCCGGCCGCGTGAGCCGGCGCCGGGTCGCGGTTGAGTGCTACTTCGCTGACGACGTCGGCCACCCCAAGCGGCACGCCACGGCCCAGCTGTGCCATTTGGTCAACCCTGAACTGGAGGTGTCTACGTCGGCGCAGCTCAGCCCGCGCCGGCTCACGAGCAACGACGTGCTGTTCGCTTGCGAGCCCGGCGCCGCGGCCGAGCACGCAATCCGGGCGGCGCGCCCCAACGTCCGCTACTACATCCGCGTGTGGGCGGGGCAGCGCGGCGTACGTGTCACCGTGACTGCCGGTGCCCGGCCGCGGGTCGATGTCCCTCGGATCGACAGGGAGAGGGCCCTGCAAGTTGTCGGCGAGCCCGGGTCGCACACGGCCGCGCTTGCGGCCGGCTTGGCCGTCCGCGAGTTTGTGAGACTAGTCCACAGGTGACGAACAACCGCCGGTCGCGTCAGAGCCCGGTGCGGAACATTCACTTACGCGCCTGCGCAGCACAGCCAGCGCGGGATCCAGCTCCTGTTCGATGGCGTGGCGGTAGTGCTCGGCCAGCTTGTTGAGATGCGTGTACGTGACGATCGCCTCGTTCCCCGGTGCGTGCCCTAGCAGATAGCGACGTTCGTGCTCCGGCATGCCGCCGTTGGCGAGCGCCGTGCCGAACAAGTGTCTGAAGTCCTTCAGCGTGGCCTGCGTTGGCCATTCCAGCGCGCGGGCCACACGCCTGAACTCGCCCTGGATGGCGTCGTAGCTCGTGCCGCCCACGTCAGCCAGCACCGCGTCGCGGAGTTTGGCGGCAGCAAAGGCGTCCATTACGCCTGCCTTGCGGCGTCGCTGCTCAAACGCGGCCACCAAATCCGCCAAGCTCATGCCGGCCAGCGGCGGTCTCTCTTGGCCGGCCGCCACGGCGCGACGCTGGTAGACCAGCCCAACCGGCTTGCTATTGGTCTCACCGCGCAGCAGGAGGGCTTTCAGCTCGGGTAGCAGCGGCAAGCGTTTGTTCCGCCGGCCCTTCGTCGTATAGTCCAAGTCCGGGATACAAGGGACCGTCAGCCAGTCGTCCTCGATGAATTCATGGAAAAGGTGGACCGGCTCGGCGGCCCGGAGCCCGTAGAAGACGTACGGGAAGAAAAGCCGGAATTGGTAGTCGTCGCAGGCGGCCAGGAACTGCGCGGCCATCGCGGCGGTGATGTCGGGCTCGCTGGTCAGGTCAACGGCCACCCGGCGTCGCGGCACGGCGCGGCGCAGAAACGGGTTTTGAAACCCGTCCGGCAGCCGGCCGCCGCGCGCGGGATCGCCGGCCCAGGCGTACATGGCCCGAACGGTGTCGAGCACGAACTCGGTCGCTTGCATGCGGGACCGGGTCGCGTGCGGGTGTCCGTTGTGCGCGATCTCAAGCGTGCCGAGGTATGCGGCGAACTCCAGCGCGAACTTGTGGTCGACGGCCGTCGCGTAGCGGTACGCCGCGGTGACGGCGGGCTGGTTGGTGAAGGCGACGTAGTGCTTCAAGGCGGATTCATAGCGCGCTGCCGTCGCAGGCGCGACCTCGCCTGCGCGGGCCCGTCGGTTTAGATCCGCAACGTAAGCGGCAACTAACTCGGAGTGCGTCAGTCGCCGCCGGACACGCCCGGAGCGTCGGAAGTCGGCCAGGCGCTGGTCGATCTGCCGAGCCCGGGCGATGGCGTCGATGAGGTCCCCGTCCACCCGGTCTGACAGGTTGGCTTTGGCGTGCGGGTCCCACCATTGGAGCACAAAGTGGTCGGCCCGACGGTAAATTCGGACCTTCTGGGGCGGTATAATGCCAGCCGGAAAGTGGCGAACCCAGCGGAGCTGGTGCCGAGCGCCGTACCGTGTAGACCACGTGCTCTGGTGAGCAGCGGAGTCTGTCGGTGTGCCGAGTAAGCGCGGAGCAGGCGAGGGCATAGACGGTTACCAAAACCCGCCGGCTTGCGGACGCCAACATCGGTGCCGTGCCGCCGGCCGCCAACCCATAGGCATTCGCGCGCCGGTTGATGGGCATGCCGCCGAATGCGGCCTGGAAGCGAGCGGCAGGATGGAGCGATTGGTTGTCCCGGTTGCATTGGGGGAGCAGACCTTCCGGTTTGACCTGTGTCGCCGGTCGCTCGATCTGGGGCCCGACGGGCCGAAGCTCGTGTATTACTGGATGGACGTTCGACCCCTTCGGCGCGGCGACTGCTCGAACTATCGTGCCTGCGTCGACTTCTGGTGGGCGTGTATGGAGTCGGAGGGGCTGGCGGCGCTGCGTGAAGGCCAAAGCGCTGCCGATGAGGAGGACGTCGTCGCGAACGAGGTTACGCTCGTGTTGGCTGAGATGTATCGGTTCGTTGCTCGATCGAAGGGCCAGCAGCGCGTATTCCTGGACGCTTTCCCAGGTTCCACTGCCGACGACGACGCGGATGAGGCAGCCGCGCGGGGCGCGGGCAGCTACACGCTGAACGAGGACGAGCTGACCCGGCTGAAGGAGATCGTCGCGCGTCGTGACGTGGAGTCCATCCGCGACGAGCTGCGCGACGTACTCGCCGGCGAACCGCCGCCCGAAGCCGACGGCTCCGCACTCGCGGAGGCGTATCGAACCTGGATCGACGTTGGCCGTGCTGCCCTGCGCCGCGGCGGCCAGGAAGAACTGCGCCGCGTTCTGGAAACGGAATGGGACGGCCAGGTCGTGCGCCTTCGCAAACTGGGCGGCGAGCCGACGCTAAAGCGTCTTCTCAATCTAGTCGCGTATCAGGCGAAAGTGTGCTTTTACACCTGTTACGCGAATGCGTGGGCCGGCTTGATCCCGGTCTTGCGTGAACAGCACGGCCTCGATGCGGCCAGCGAAGCGAGCACCTGTTGCGGCTCTGGCACTACCAACAGCCGGGCGAGCACGACGTGTTCTGGGGTCAGGTCCTCGCCCTGCACCCAATCTCGTCGTTGCTGATGAAGCGACCCCACCATCTTGTGGCGCTCGGTCGCTATCTCGCGAGCACGCCGGCCCGGGACTGCGGCAGCGACGCGGAGAAGGCAGGCAACCCGATGTACTGGGCCTTCGTGGAGACCGTCCTGATCGCGTGTCACGAGTATAAGCACGTGCGCGCCCAGGGAGAGCTCGATCGCGGGAAACGCGCGTGTGGCGATTCGCTTGTTCAGCAGGCGACCCGCGACGATGCGCCGGTTCTGCCGGCGCGCGCGTTCGAGCAGTACGCTGAGGAGCGGAAGCTGGTTTGCGATCGGTGCCAGGGTCCGCTGAAACTCGACGCGTACGAGATCGTCCCCGGGGCGGAGCCGGGCGTGCGTGTGACATGCCATTGCGCGCGGTGCGGCACCCGCCGTGTAGTCACAATCGCACCGACCGAGCTAGGCCGCGACAACGAGCCCCCGCCGTAGTGGCGGCCCAGTTCCCGAGCGTCGTTTCCGGGTGGTTTTGCGCCATTTGTCATCGAAGAGGCGAACGAGGGGCCGGGTAGGTCCCGCGCCCTCAGTTGGGGATCACCCGTTTCGATCCATTGGAGCGCAACGAGCCCGGCCGGCTTGCGCATAGGCGCAGCGACCGGCCGAGCCATTTTGTAGTAATCGTCCCGACGTTCGGGGCGGCGCTTCGTTTCTTACCCGCAAGGGTGACGAAGGGCCGCCCTGTAGCGGCTCTCCGTCTGCACGGAGGTCTCCGCCGATGTCAACCGACGTTGCCAGGCCGCCATCGCTGCGTGTTGGGCCGCATGAGCGCGCCGCCGGGGAGCGCGTGCGGAAGGCCCCGCCGCGCGTCGCCGATCCAACCCATTAGCGGCCGAGGCAGCGTTTCCGGCTGACCCCGGCCCACACCCGCCCGGGCAGGCCGAGCGGTACTGCCCGTAGCCGTTATGGCCCGGGCGCGGCCGTCCATGCCGACGATCCCCTCCGGGCGCGCGCCGACAACACGGCCGAGTCCCATCCGTGTCTCAGATTTCGCCAGTCTCCCCAACGTTCGAATCAGTTTTAGAGGGGCGCGCGAATGCCTAGGGGGCGGGCGGAGCGTTTCCGCCCGACGCGATAGGCAGTCGCGCCTCCTGATAGGAGAGCACGTGCATGCCTAACCGTCAGGAACCCGAAACGGGCACCGACGTCGATGCCGATCATCGACCCGTTGACGTCGAGCGCCTGGGCCAGCTCGTTGACGATGGTGTCGTACCGTGGCCAGGCGATCTGTCGGACGTAGAAGCGGCGCAATTGACGGCGCACATCCGCCGTCGGCGCCGCAGCTCCCTCATCCGTCTGATCGCACGCTTGATTGCGGCCGACATCTTGCGCGAGCGCACAGAGGATCTCCCGCATGAGAAAAAGCCAATTTGACCCATCGCAACCGTACACGTACGTCCGTTACGGGCGCATGTCGTCCAACAAGCAGAATCCCCGCTCGCCCGACCAGCAGTTCGACACGATCGAGGCGGTGCGCCAACGGCTCGAGTATCCCTGGACCCAGCGCCACGATTACCGCGACGACGGGATCTCCGGTCGATACATGCGGAAACGCCCGGGCTTCTGGAAGATGTTGGCCGACATTCGCACCGGCCGAATCAAGGTCGACCTGGTTCTGGTCGACACCCTCGAGCGCTTTGGCCGCATGCGCGCGTTGCCCACGCTCCGCGAGCAACTCGAGAACAAATACGGGGTTCTCATTCTCACTGCGGATTCCAATTTCGCGGACCCCACGAGCACGGCCGGCCAGGCACTCGGCTTCGTAGAGTCGATGCGGGCGACAGGCGAGGCGCACGCCAAAGCCCACAACGTGCGGCGCGGCCGGCTCGATGCGGCGAAGCTGAAGCGCTGGCCCGGCGGGCCCGTGCCGATGGGCTACCGGCTTGAAAACGTCGTCGCCCCGGGTTGCGACCCGGCCGTCGCGGCGTACCACCGCCTGGCCATCGACCCGGTCACGGCACCGGCGGTGCAGCTCTACTTCGACCTCGCCGCCAAGAGGGGCTGGGGCGCGAACCGCATCGCCAAGCACTGCAATGCCGATCTCGACTTCGTCGCCAAGTACGGTCCGGTCAACGCCTCGCAGGTCAGCCACATCTTGGGGAGTCCGATCTACAAAGGCGTGCTTTGCTTCAACAAACACACGACCGATGTTGTCGACGATCGGCGGGTCATCTATCGCAACGACGATTGCGACGTCGTTTACATCGCCGATTTCTGCGCACCGTTAGTCAGCCCGGAGGTGTTTGACCGCCTGAACGAGCAGCGCCGCGAACGCGGCGCCCGGATCCGCGCCTATCGTGCAAAGACGGACGCCCCCGATGGCAAGCGCCTGCAACCTCTCGCCCCTGGGCTCGTCCTGAAGTACCCTCTGATACGCATTCCGCTT
>PMMM01000156.1 GCA_003162245.1 Phycisphaerales bacterium | reverse complement strand
CGCCGCGGCCGGGCGACTCGGCACTGCGCGGGCGACCTGCGGGGACGGACGACCGCGGCGAGCCGGAGCGCGTGCGGCCCGCTGCGTTGGTCTGAGGTTTCCCCGCACGCCGGGTGGCCGCCTTCGGCGGGCGCCGCTGGCCCCGGCCGGTCGGGCGTGCAACCGGGCCGGCCTCGAGCTCGCGTTGCAGGGCGCTCAGTTCCTGCGACGTCAAGCGCCGGGATGCCCCCACCGGCAGCCCCCGCAGCGACAGCGACCCGATCTGCACGCGTTTGAGCGTCCGCACCGGATACCCCAGACGGGCCAACATCCGCCGCACTTGCCGGTTAGGTCCCTCGCGCAACGTAATCATCAGCACGGACCGTTCGTAGCTGGCGTGGACGACCTCGACGTCGCTGGCCTGGGCGCGACCCTCCGCCAAGTAGACGCCCTTTTTCATCTGTGCCGGCAGATCGAGGGGCACGCGGCCGCGCACCTCGGCACGGTAGGTTCTCGGCACGCCGTGGCGGGGGTGCGTGATCCGCTGGGCGAGCTCGCCGTCGTTGGTCATGAGCAGCAGCCCGGTGCATTCGGCATCCAGCCTGCCGACGGGGAAAAGCGGCATGGGCAGCGGCGGGAGCAGATCGACCGCCCGGATGCGACCGCTCGGATCGTCGTTCGTGCAAACGACGCCCTTGGGCTTGTGCACGAGGAAATACTCGCGGCGCTGCAAGCGCACCCGCGTTCCGTCCACGATAACCTTGTCCGTCTGCGGGTCCACGAACGCGGGCAGCGCGTCTACCACCCGGCCGTTCACCAGGACGCGGCCTTCCAGGATCAGCTCTTCGGCATGACGGCGGGACGCCACGCCGGCGTCCGAGAGGAACTTCTGCAAGCGGACCTGGCCGGGAGGTGCGGCGCTCATGGGGCCTCCGGTCGGGGCGGCGTGGCGGGCTGCTCGCCGCCCTCCGCGCGCCCGGTATCGGGCCGTGTGTCGAGCGGCGGCGGCGCCGTCGGCGTGCCTTCAATGCTCTCCGGACGCTCGGGTGCCATTTCCGGCCCGAACAGATCGGTCAGCGAGGTCTGCTCGAATACGAGCGGCGCGGCGATGGTTTCGCTCCGCGACAGCGTGGCCAGCACCCGCACAACCCGCGCATACGGCAGCCCCAGCCCCCGCAGGTGTCCGCCGTCGTCCTTCTGCGGCAGGTTCGCCAGGGCCGTGATCACATCCACGACCCGCGGCGGCACCACGATCTCCTCCGACAAGCGGCTGCGCTTGATGAACAGCCGCACGTCGTCCGACCCGTCCACCGTGTGCACGGTGAGCGCGTCGTCCGGATGCACGTAGAACACGGGCGGGACCAGCGGCGTCTGCGCGCCGAAAACGGCGATTCGCGGCAGCCGCGTGCGGCGGACGTAAATCAGCGGCGGCCCCTCACAGTCCACGACATCGAGACTGAAGTTGAGCTGGCTGCGGTCGAGGATGAAGCCGAAGCGCGTCGACTTGATCACCGGGTGTCCGTGCTGCAGCAGCCCTTCATAGGCGGCGATGCGGATTTCCTGGTCCGGATCGCTGAGCAGCGGGATCAATTTGAGGGGGATCTGCGCCGAATCGCTAGCGGCCAGCTCGCGGACCGCGAGCAGCCGCAGCGAATGCGGACCGGAAGCGGCGACGGTGGCGACGACCGGCAGGGCGCTGAGGTCCCCGACCCGCAAGCCGGTGCGGGCCGCGTAGAACGACAGCGCCGGATTCGTGCTCGTATAGAGCGGCTGGACGTGGGGGATCGCCAGCCGGCCGAACCCTTCCCACGCCAGGGCCAACGATTCCAGGGGCGTATCGGCGGCCGTCGTCAATCGGTCCAGCTCTTGCAGCCGCCGCTCCTGCACGTCGGGCTGCCGTTCGAGGTACAGATAGGCGACGAGCTGACGGAAGTGCTCCGGCCGCAGCGTATACTCGGGCGGCGTGTCCAGCGTGACGTAGCCTTTGCTCAGGGCGGTGGCCGTCTTCGGCTTTTGCCCGAAACGCTCGTTGATCCGCCGCTCGAGGGCGCGGGCGACCGTGTAGCTGGGCTGGAGCAGGGTGAGCCGGATCGGGCGCGCTTCGATCGTGCGGCCGCCACCGAGGACCAGGCCCTGCCGCGGGTCGGCGTCGGACTTGCCGTCCGACGTGTCGGCGAACGGGCTGACGAAGACCGGGCCGCCGCCCTCCGCGAGGACGGACCCCGCGAACATGCCCGTTCCGCTGACGTTGCGATCGAAGAACCGCAATTGCGTGGGGAGCAGCAGCCCGCCTTCGAGCGACTGCGTCGAGCTGCCGGTGATTGCCTGCACGCGCAGGTCGAAGCGCGCCCCTGCGCGCACGCCCGCGGGCACGTACGCGGTCACTTCGACCACCGCGGTATCGGGCGAGTCGATCAGTTCGCCGGGGGACATCTTGGGGCGTTTTCCGCCGCCCTGCGGACCGATCTGCTTGGCCATGAAGTCGACGAGGTACTCGCGCACCGCGGTCGGGCAGTCGCCGCTGCCTTTCCCGTTCAGCCCGATCACGAGGCCGAAGCCCCGCAGCGGCTCGGGGCCGGCCACCGCGACGAGCGTTTGCTCACCGACTGTGCCGGTCATGAGCGAGTCCCTGGCGGTCGGCGCGCGCGGCGCCGGGGCGGGCTCGGCGGTCGGCAATTTCGGGTTGAAGCTCCACGTCCCCTCGTCGCAACCGGCGACGAATGCCGCCAGCAGCGTCAGCAGCCGGAGGGAGCCTCGGATCGAGGGCGTCTGGATCATCGCGGATTCCTGCCTGGGGTGGCGGCGGCGCGTCGCGCGCCGGGGGCTCGTTTCGGCCGGTGCGCGCCGCGGACTGTACACACGCAGCCGGGTAGTATAGCACGCCCGCGCCCCGGGTGTACCCGCATTTGACTTGACCGCGCTGGCCGCGGGCCGCATCGTACCCATTGCGTGGCCGGGCCGGCTCCGAAGCCGGGATTGGCTGAGGCCAGGCGCCGAGCCCCCACGGGCCACGTCACAGGAGTAGCAGACATGGCGAAAGTCGCAGTGATCGTGCCCGCCGCCGGCGCCGGCAAGCGCTTCGGCGGCGACGTGCGCAAGCCGTTCGCGTTGCTGGACAACCGCCCGATCTTCATCCGCTCGATCGAGCTGTTCATCAACCGGGACGACGTGTGCCAGACCATTCTCACCGTCGCCCCCGACGATTATGACGTGGTCCGGGAGAAGTACGTGGCCAACATCATGATTATGGGCCTCAAGCTCGTGAAAGGCGGCGCCGAACGGTTCGAGTCGGTCAAGCTGGCGCTCGAGCAGGTGGACGCGGCGGCCGACCTCGTTTGCATCCACGACGCCGTGCGGCCGTGCGTGCTCGAAGGCTGGATCGACAAGGTCTTCGAGGAGGCCCAAAAGAGCGGAGCGGCGATCCTCGCGGCGCCACTGACCGGGACCATCAAGCGGGTCGCGGGTTCGGGGGCCGTCGACGCGACCGTGCCGCGCGAGGGGTTGTACGAAGCGCAGACTCCGCAGGTGTTCCGCAAAGATGTCATCCTGAAGGCCTACGCGGCGATGCCGAAAGACTTCGTGCCGACGGATGATGCGCAGGTCGTGGAGCGGACGGGGCACCCGGTCACGATCGTGACGACGGACCACCGCAACATCAAGATCACGACGCCAGGGGACATGACGCTGGCCGCGGTCCTGGTCAAGGACATGGCCCGCAAGGCGAAAGGGCCGGCGATGGGGGCGTTTGAAGAGGCGCAGTGGTAAGGCCGGAGCGTCGGAACGGCTCCGCGCAACGTGAACGCTTCGGCTTGCTTTCGAGCCCCGCGACAGACCGATAAGATTACTGGCACGACAGATGGACGTGTCCGACCCGGGTCGAGCGGCGACCTGGGACGATCCGCAGACACGGCGACCCACCGGTATGAGGAGTGCTCGACATGACGGACCCGATCAGCAAAACCCTCGGTGACCAGGCGAAGAACCTCCTCGACCACAAGTGCAGCACGATCCCCAAGAAGACGCTGCACCTGCCCGGGCCGGACTTTCTCGACCGCGTCTTCGTCAGTTCCGACCGCAACAACCGGGTCCTCAACCGGCTGGCGTGGATCTACAAGCACGGCCGGCTGTCCGGCACGGGCTACATGTCGATTCTACCGGTGGACCAGGGCATCGAGCATTCCGCGGGCGCGTCGTTCGCCAAGAATCCGGCCTACTTTGATCCGGAGAACATCGTCAAGCTNNGTCAAGATCAACCACAACGAGTTGCTGACGTACCCCAACAAGTTCGACCAGCGGATGTTCGGGCTCGTCGAGCAGGCCTGGGACATGGGGGCGGTCGCGGTCGGCGCGACGATCTACTTCGGCTCGGACGAGGCCGCCCGACAGATCGAGGNNGCCGACCTCACCGGCCAGGCCAATCACCTGGGCGTCACGATCCAGGCGGACATCATCAAGCAGAAGCTGCCGACGGTGAACGGCGGGTACGCGATGTTGAACACCGGCTCGTCGGGCTACGGCAAGTGGGACAAGCGCGTCTATACCGAGCTGTGCGGCAGCGACGAGAACGGCAAGGGCGGGCACCCGATCGACCTGTGCCGCTACCAGGTCGCGGGGTGCTACATGGGCCGCATCGGCCTGATCAACTCCGGCGGCGAGAGCAAGGGAGCGAGCGACCTGGCGGACGCCGTCGCCACCGCGGTCATCAACAAGCGCGCCGGCGGGCAGGGTCTGATCTCCGGCCGCAAGGCGTTCCAGCGCCCGATGGCCGAGGGCGTGAAGCTGCTGAACGCGATCCAAGACGTGTACCTGTCAAAGGAAATCACGGTCGCGTAGCAGCGCGCGCCGCGCAGTTGCTCTGAACCGCCGCTTCCTTCCGCGCTTGCTTCGGGAAGGTCGCAGTGCCAGAATCCCGGAGCGAGGTCGTTAGAGCCGCACGCAACTCAGCCGGCCAGAGGGTTGGTCGCAGCCCGCCGCGGAGCGCCTCGCCGACGGGGGCATTTGCAGCCGGCGTTCTGCTGGCTGTCGGAGAAGACTCAGGTCATGACGCCCAGCCAAGTTGCCGTCGGACGCGCCGAGCGCACGCCGCTGCTCAACGAAAGTGAAGCCCCCACCGGGAAGCACTACCTCATCCTGGGGATGAGCTGGGCCGGATGGCTGTTCGATTTCTACGATCTGATGCTGTTCTCATTCCTGCTCGTGCCGATCCAAAAGGACTTGCACCTGCGCGATGGCGACCTGTCGCTGCTCCTGGGGGCCTCGCTCGCCGCCACCGCGCTGGGCGGCATCGTGTTTGGCTATCTGGCGGATCGGTTCGGGCGGAAGACGGTTCTGACCTGGACCATCCTGGTCTACTCGCTCGGCACGTTCCTGTGCGGCTGCGCGGGCGGATTCGGTTCGCTCCTGGCCTTCCGCATCATCACCGGCCTGGGAGTCGGGGGCGAGTGGGCCACCGGCCAGACGCTGGTGGGGGAGACGTTCCCAGCGCGGATGCGGGCCCGCTTCGCCGCGGTCATGCAGACGGGGGCCCCGCTGGGGATCGCACTGGCATCGGTTGTGGGGGGGTTTCTGAGCCCCGCGCTAATCACTGCCTTCGGTCCGGGATGGGGCTGGCGCGGCTGTTTTCTCGTTTCGCTCACGCCGGCCGTGCTGGTGGTCATCATCCGGCGCTACATGCCGGAGTCGGACGTGTGGCTGCTGCGGAAGCGCACCCCGGCGGAAAGGGAACGCGGGCAACTGGCGGTGCTGTTCGGCACGCCGATGCTGCGACGGCTCTTTTTCTTCGGCCTCATCCTGGCGGTCACGGATATGTCCGCGTACTGGTTTACGTACACCTGGATGCCGAAGTACCTGTACGACAAGCTCGGCTTTTCGATGGCCAAGTCCGGGGTGTGGATGCTGGTCACGCAGGCGGGCGGCCTGCTCGGGTACCTGTCTTTCGGGTTCTTCGCCGATTGGAAGGGCCGTCGGCTGGCGTACACCGTGTATTCGCTGGTCTGGGCCGTCGGGCTGCTGGCCGTAACGTGGTTCTGGGGGGCCATCGCAGTCTGGCCGTGGCTGACGCTGTGTTTCATGTTCCTGGTCGGCCTGGGTACGGGAAACTTCTCGGGCTACGGCCCGATCTTCGCCGAGATCTTCCCGACGAAGGTACGCAACACCGCCATGGGCAGCGCGTTCAACCTGGCTCGGGGCGTACAGTTCTTCACCCCGCTGATTATCACGCTGGTGGCTGTGCGTTACGGCCTGGGCGGCGGCGTGTCGCTGGCGGCTCTTTTTGCCCTGTTCACTGCGGCGTGGGTGTGGACGCTGCCGGAAACCCGTGGCACGCGAATCACCGGCGAGTGAACAGCGGGTCGATGGCGGTCGATGAATGCCGCCGCGCGAGTCCACGAGCGCGGGTCCGCCCTGTCGGCTCCCCTTCCCGCCGTCCGCTGGCGATGACCGGCGCCCGCCCGCTCAACGCGGTTGAGTGCTCGCCGGCGCGGCGGGCTTCTCGCGCGGCTTGAATGCCAGGGCTTGCTCCTGCGACCACACGCCGGGGATCGTGGTCCCACATTTGGGGCACTTGCCGTCGCGGATCTGGTTCGACGCCACTTCGTAGCCGATCCGCCGGATCAACTCGTTCTTGCAGCCGTGGCAATACGTATTCTCGCCGGGGTGCATCGGCACATTGCCGGCATAGACGTAGTGCAGGCCCGCGTCGAGCGCGATCTGCCGGCAGCGTTCCAGCGTCTGCACCGGAGTCTGCGGCAGATTGGTGACGCGGTAGGTCGGGTGGAAACGCGTGAGATGCAACGGCACATCCGGCCCCAGGTGCTTGGCGATCCAATCGCACATTTGCTTCATTTCGTCGGGCGAGTCGTTGAGCGTCGGCACGACGAGCATCACCAACTCGAACCAGATGCCGATGTCTTTGAGCGTCTCCAGCGTGGACAGCACGGGCTTGAGCTGGCCGGCGCACATTTCCTGGTAGAACTTGTCGGTGAACGCCTTGAAGTCGATCTTGACGCCGGTGAGGTGGCGGCAGAGCTGGCGCAGCGGCTTCTCCTGGATATAGCCGTTCGAGATCATGACACTGCCGAGGCCGTGCTCGCGACCGAGCGCCGCCGTGTCGTGCACGTACTCATAGAAGACAACCGGCTCAGAGTAGGTGTACGCGATCGTCGGGCATTTGCGCGCCTGGCAGGCCTCCACCAGCCGCCGGGGCTCCGTGACGACGCTCTCGACCTGCTCCGGGCGGTATTGGCTAATTTGCCAGTTCTGACAGAACTTGCACTCCATGTTGCAGCCGGCGGTCGCGATGGAAAACGCCTGCGAGCCCGGCTGGTAATGAAATAGCGGCTTTTTCTCGATCGGGTCGACGTTCGCGGAGCAGAGCGTGCCATACACGAGCGTCTGGTACCGCCCGCCCTGGTTCTCGCGCACGCCGCAGTAGCCGCGCTCGTCGTCCGTGACCTCGCAGCCGCGCGGGCAGAGCAGGCACTTGATGCCGCCGTCGGAGGTTTTTTCCCAGAACATGGCCTCGTGGCGCGCGACGCCGGGGAGCTTGAGGCCGGCCAGCTCGGGCGTGCCAGCGTTGTCCTGCTGCGCGCGGGCGAACCGGGTGCCCGCGAGTGCGCAGGCTGCCCCGCAGGTGAGGCCCCAGCGCAGGACGTCGCGGCGCGAGGGCGAGGCGAAGATGTTGTCGAGGTTGTCCATGAAATACCTGAGCCGGCTCGCCACGGACCTCTTCGCTCCCTACGGCCGACACGGGGGTCGGCCGCTACATCCGGGAGGGGGCCAGCCGGCACACTTACTCCGTTGGGTCAGACCTCGACGCGCTCGATCTTCGCCAGATCGGCTTCGCCCAGGCCGCGCGCTGCGGCCGTCGCGATGTACTTCGGCGGCCGACCGTCCTCCGCCAGCGGCTTCATGCCCTTTTCCTTGCGCTGCTGCTCGAGGATGTCGGCGCCAACGGCGTCGGTCGCGACGAAGTCCGTGCCCAGGAACAGCCCGGCGAACGGCCACTGGAAGCCGGGTTTCACGCCCGGCCCCCCTTCCCACTGCCCGCGAATACCGTCGCAGATCGTCAGCCGCCACTTCTTCTGGATGAAGCCGTGCGAGACGACGTCGACGATGTAGGGGTCGCAGTTGTCGCCATGGTACTTGTTGGGGTTGTGGATCGCGCCGTAGAAGTTCTTCATGCCCAGCGTCACGCCGGCCATGCGGTGGTCCTTCAGTACCGGCACGCTGATCACCGCGTCGATCTCCTCGGCCAGGATCTTCGAGAAGCACGACCCGATCTGCCCGTTGCTCTCGACCTGCTCCTGGTAGCCGCCGCCGATCTTCTTCGTGTCGGTTCCGCGGCACTGCACGCCGCTCGCACTCTTGTTCAGCTTGAATCCCGCCTTTTCCAATTCCGTGTCGAAGCGGTCCCAGATGACGATCTTCTCGGCCGGCACGCCCGCGAGCCGCAGCCCGGCGACGATCGCATCAGCGACCGGCGGCTGCGTGCTCAGCCCGAGCGTGTTCACTTTGATTCCGACGCGCTCGGTCGGCTTGAAGAGCTGCCGCCACGCGGTCGCGGCGTCGGCGGCTCCCGTGAGCTTCTGCATGGCCGCGTTGAGCAGCTTCTCGAGCAGCTCGCGGTGCTCGTCGAGCTGGCCGCGGGTCAGTACCTCGTCGCGGGCGATGACGACGCGCGGACGCCGCGGTCCGGCCTCGTCTTCCGCGGCGAGCAGCCGACTCCACGGCAGTGCCGCACCAGCGGCCAACGCCCCGACGCGGGTCAGGAACTGTCTACGGTTTGCAGATGGGGGGAAAATCACGTGCTCTTCTCCTCTGAATCAGGTACGAATCCCGGCTCGGCAGGAGCCTTGCCCTCCCCAGGGCGGGCAGGTTGACCGGCGCGAGCCTTGACCTACTGAAACCACCAAGGGCGCCACCCACTATGTGGGGCGTCAGGCGTGGCTTTACTTCTCGGGCTCGCCGAAGACCTCCGCTTCAAATGAGTGTAGCTCCGCTTCGGGCCGCTTCCAGGCATCGGGCGGCAAACCGGCCTTGTGGCACACCTCACGCAGGAACTCCTCCCGCGTCCAGCCGCGCTCGTAGGCCACCTGCGGCAGCAGCACGCCGCGCCGTCCGCCGAGCCCGATCAGCAGGCCGTGCCGACCGATAACAATGTCATCCGTGCTGGCCAGTCGTTTCATCGGCGTGAGGTAGCTGATTTCGATGTGGAGGTCGCCCAGCTCTTTGGCCGTGACCGGGTTGTCGGTGAAGCGCGGGTCCTGGCAGGCGTTGAGCGCGTTGCGCACGACCGACTGGTAGAGCGGCCCGTCGGCCAGCATGTTCCCGATGCAGCCGCGCAGTTCGCCGTGGTTCTGGAGGGTCACGAAGCACGCGCCGTCGGCCCGCAGCTTGGCGGACAGCTTGTCGGCGTCGAGCTTGGGCGTCGGCTCGCCCTTCACGAAGGCGGTCACGGTCCGGCGGGCGATGCCGAGCAGCTCGCTGCGCTCTTCGGGGCTCAGCGTGCCGGCCGGCTGCGTGAACACGAACGACTGATAGGTCACGCTGTTGGTCCAGTCGCCGGTCTGGTGGCCGGACGTGTCGAACGCAGTCCGCACGGCCTGGGCGCCCGCGCGCATGGACAGGACGCGCAGTAACAGGCAGATCGGCCCGCGACCGCAGATCGTGTCGCCCGTCTTGCTCAGGTGAGCGACGAAGCCGTCGTAGTCGGCCCGCAGCAGGGGGGCCGCCGCCTGCTCGGCCAGCTCCCGCAACTTGTTCTCCACGTCGTCCTTGAACGGCTGGTAGTCGAACCGCGCGCCGAAGTGCGTGAAATCGCTGCTGGCGACCAGCAGCGTGTCCGCATCGACGAGCGGCAGGAGCGCCTGGGCAGCGCGCGTGTAGTCCGGCTCCGACATCTGCCCGACCAGCAGCGGAACCAGCGTGAAGTCCTTCAGCACCCGCTGCAGGAACGGCAACTGCAGCTCCAGCGAGTGCTCACCGGCATCCACGCCCGGATTGGACGTGAAAAGTGGGTTCTTCAGGAGCTGGTCGCACGCCGCCCGGTCGAGCGGGACCTCCCCCAGCGGCGTGGCGTACGCCGTCAGCTCCTTCGGCACATCCACGCCGCGATACCGGCCGGCGTTGCGGTGGCTGAAGGCGAGGACGATCACGCGCTTGTAGTGCAGCCCGCGCAGGCGCGCGTACGCCGCCGCGGAGACCGGCGCGCTATACACATACCCGGCGTGCGGGGCGATCAGGGCCAGCGGCTTGCCGGAGACCTCGGGTGCAGACTCGCGCTCCAACAGCCCGTCGATCAGCTTGCCTAGCGCCGCCGGATCGCCCGGGTACCAATCCCCCGCGCACTGGGCGGGCCGTACTTGCGACGGAGCGGCGATAGCCGCGCGGCCCAAGAGCCCCAGTCCGAGAACCACCGCGACCGTCAGCAAGGGAACTGGCCGTGACGTGTCCATGTCTCGCGCTCCATTGGACCTGATACGGGCATTGTACCACGTTCTCGGACCACAAGCGGCGGATCGGGCGTGCCGGCCGGCGCCGGGGCCGGGATTTACCGGCAGAACTCATTGCGTCATCCGATGATTCTGATACTTAGAGCAATTTCACTTTTCCC
>PMMM01000052.1 GCA_003162245.1 Phycisphaerales bacterium | reverse complement strand
ACCCAGCTGACGGAGTCGGGGAAATAGCGCTCGGCGCTGTCGAGAGGCAGGCCGTCCCGCGACCCGCCGGCGACCAGGACCGATCCGTCCGGCAGCGTCACGGTCGCGGGGTAGGTCCGAGCCTGCAGCATCGGCGTGGCCGCCGACCAGGCGCTCGTCTTGGGGTCGAGGATCTCGGCCGTCGCCACGGCCGTGCTGCTGACCGGGCCGGTCGAACCGCCGACCACGAGAAGCCGCCCGTCGCCGAGCATCCGGAGAGCGAGGCTCCGCCCGCGGCAAAGTCAGCCGCGCCGGTCCGGCCCGTGCCGCCACCGCCGCCGGCGGCCGGCGGGCCGTCGCCGCTCAAGTCGCGCGGGGACCCGATGGCAGACGAGCGGGCCGCGAAGTTCCAGAATCTCAAGACGGACATTCACCGCAAGCTGGTCGAGCAGCTCGACATGACCAAGCTGGCGCAGAACGTCACGGAGGAGATTCGCGAGCAAGTGCGCCTGATCGTCGTGGCGTTGTGCGAGGAGTCGAACACGCTGCTGAATTTCAGCGAGCGGCAGCGGCTGGCGCGCGAGATTCTGGACGAAACCTTCGGCCTCGGACCGCTGGAGCCGCTGCTCGCCGACCCGCTGATCTCGGACATTCTCATCAACGGCCCCAAGCAAGTGTACATCGAAAAGGGAGGCCGGCTCACGTTGACCGGCGTGAAGTTCAAGGACAACGCACATCTGCTACACGTGATCGACAAGATCGTGTCGCCGTTGGGCCGCCGCTGCGACGAAGTCTGCCCGATGGTCGACGCGCGTCTGAAGGACGGCAGCCGCGTGAACGCGATCATTCCGCCGCTGGCGATCGACGGGCCATCGATGTCGATTCGCCGTTTCGGCAAGGACCGGATCACCTGGGAGGATTACGTGCGCTTCAGGTCGTGTGCCCCCGAGATGGTGGAATTCCTCCGCGCGTGCGTACACGCGGGTCTGAACATCCTGATCGCGGGCGGCACGGGCTCGGGCAAGACGACCCTGCTGAACAACCTGTCGAGCTTCATTCCGGACGACGAGCGGATCGTGACCATCGAGGACGCGGCGGAGTTGCAGCTCCGGCAGCCGCACGTCGTGCGCCTGGAGACGCGCCCGGCAAACATCGAAGGCAAGGGGCGGATCACGATCCGCGACCTGCTGATTAACGCCTTGCGAATGCGGCCCGACCGAATCGTGGTGGGCGAATGCCGCGGCGGCGAGACGCTCGACATGCTCCAGGCGATGAACACCGGCCACGAGGGCTCGATGACGACGATCCACGCCAACACCACGCGTGACGCCGTGCAGCGCGTGGAGACGATGGTCATGATGGCCGGGTTCGAGTTGTCGGCCCGGGCCATCCGCCAGCAGTTCGCGTCCGCCATCAACTTGATCGTGCAGGCCGCGCGCCTGACCGGCGGCCCGCGCAAGATCATCGCCATCACCGAGGTGCAGGGCATGGAGGGGGACGTGGTCACGATGCAGGACATCTTCAAGTTCGAGCAGGACGGGGTAAACGGGAAGGGCGAGGCGTACGGGCGCATGGTGGCGACGGGCGTGCGGCCGAGCTTCCTGGAGCGCGTCCAGGCCGCCGGCGCGACTGTCAATCCGGACTGGTTTGTCGGCCGCGATCTGATTGTCGAGTCGGCCGAACAGGAGCCGACATGATCCCCCACGTGCTGGCGCTCGAGACCCCGGCGCTGCTCAAATCCATACTGTTCCTGGGGCTGCCGCTGGCCGGGTCGCTGCTGTTGGCCTACGGCGTGTATAACGCCGCCTTCGACCTGCGCCGCGGAGCGCGCAAGAAGATCATTGACCGGCTGAAAGGGGGCTGGGCCGGGCACAAGAAACAGGACGATCTCGATTTCGCGGATTTCCGCAAGCGCACGGTTGAAGCGGTCGGCTTTCTCGCCAAGGCGTTCGCCAAGTGGAGCTTCACCGCCCGCTTCCAGCGGGCCCTGGATCAGGCCAACATCCCCTGGTCGGCCGCCCAGACGCTGGTGAACCTGACAGCGATCACCAGCGCGCTGCTGGCCGGCCTGTTCGTCCTCCGCGTGTCGCCACTGGTCACGTTTGGCGTCGCCGCGGGGGCCTTCATCCTGCCGATCGCCTATCTCTTCCGTCGCCGCAAGAAACGCCTCAAGAAGTTGGCCGAGCAGTTGCCGGACGTATTCGAGTTGCTCAGCCAGGCGCTGCGGGCCGGACATTCGCTGGCCAGCGGCATGCAACTGATCGCGAAGCAACTGCCGGATCCGGCCGGGACGGAATTTGGGCGCGTCTTCCACGAACAGAACCTGGGGGTGAAGATCGACGACGCGCTGCGGAACCTGGCCGAGCGCGTCGACGTGCTCGACGTGCGGTTCTTCGTGACCGCCGTGCTGATCCAGCGGCAGGTCGGCGGGGACCTGGCGGAGGTGCTCGACAAGATCGGATCGGTGATCCGCGAGCGCATCAAGCTCTTCGGCACCGTCCAGGCGCTCACGGCCGAAGGCCGGCTGTCGGGTTACGTGCTGCTGGCGCTGCCCCTGTTGGTCTTCCTCGCCATGCTGAAGGTCAACTCGGAGTACGCGATGATGCTGCTCACCGATCCCATCGGCAAGCTCATGCTGGCCGCGGCGATCGTGATGCAACTCATGGGCTGGATGATGATCAAGAAGATCGTGAACATCAAAGTGTAGGGACGAATCCCGGGAAGCCACGCGCGAGTGCCGAGTATGGATACGAACCTGATTACGCTGATCGTGCTGACCATCCTTGCAGTCGGGCTCATCGCCTACAGCCTGCTGCCGCGGGCCGGAGAGGAGAAAGACGCCGTCAAGCGCCGCCTGTCGGGCCGGCGCGGCACGGACGAAGACGCGGAGTTGGCAAAGAAGGCCCGCGCCTCGGCCACCGACGACCTCGTGCGCCGGGCCACCCCGGTGCTTTCCCGGCTGATCATGCCCACGTCCTCGCAGGAGCATACGAATCTCCGCGTCAAGCTGGCCAACGGCGGCTACCGGCAGCCACAGGCCCAGACGCTCTTCCTGGCCAGCAAGTCCATCCTCGCGGTGTGCGGCCTGATCCTGTCGCTGGTGGCCGGTTTCGCCAGCCATCTCGCCCTGCCTATGGCCCTCGGATTGGGCGCTTTCTGCACGGGCGCCGGGATGATGCTGCCCGACCTGTGGCTGGCGCTCATGACCAGCGGACGCAAGACCAAGATCCGCTACGGGCTGCCGGACACGCTCGACCTGTTGGTGGTCTCGGTCGAGTCTGGCTTGGCCCTGGATGGGGCGATCAAACGCGTCGGCGAGGAGATGGCACCGGTGCACCCCGAGCTGTCGGAGGAAATGCGCATCGCGACGATGGAATGCCAGATGGGTCTGCCCCGCGGCGAGGCGCTCGAGAACATGGCCCGCCGCAGCGGCGTGGACGAGGTCCGCAGTCTGGTGTCGATCATCACGCAGGCGGAGAAGTTCGGGACGAGCGTGGCCAAGGCGTTGCGCAACCAGGCGGAGTCGCTGCGGACGAAACGCCGCCAGCAGGCCGAGGAGCGGGCCCAGAAGACCGCGGTCAAGCTCATGATCCCACTGGTGCTGTTCATCTTCCCCGCCATGTTCGTAGTCCTCGGCGGCCCGGCCGTGCTGAACGTGGTCAAGCAGATGAAGAGCAATCCGGGGCTGGGTTGGTAGCGGCGGCGGGTCGGATAATAGGGCCGCCGGCGGGGCGGGATGGCAAGGATGCCAAGAGTGCCAAGGTGTGTACCCCCCCCTTGGCACACTTCGATTCTGGGCGATTCCAAAAGCGTATTATAGGACTGCCGCATCGAGGTTGGCATTCTTGGGCGGATCGAGGCGGGATGCGATTATTATAGGACGATGGCGGCGCTCGGATAAGCTAACAGCTTTCAGCTTCCAGCCGGGAAGCGGCGGTGGGAAAGCGAACTGGTAAACAGGAAACAGGAGACGAGAAGCGGGAGACCGGGAAAGTCCGGGGAAGAGGGGCCGAGGGATCGAGGGGCCAAGGGGTCAAGGGGCGAGGCTCGGCTCTCAGCTATCAGCTCTCAGGCGTCAGCCGGTGCGGGGGAAGGCAGAAGGCTGAGGTGGGAACGTCGGGGGGGCGGGGCGGGGAGGATGTCAGCTTCCAGCTTTAGTCAAGCGGCGTCATGTGTGAATTCGCCGGCTCTCGCACCACGCCAGAAACCGACGCACGGCGTTGCGGTGGGCCCACTCGGTGCGCGGGCTGTCGATGCCGGAGAAAAACTCCTCGTAGGCGAAGCGAGCGTTTCCGCCGCCGGCCTGGATGATGGCCGGGGCCTCGGGCTGCCCTGGGCGGGCTATTTCATGGGGCGTGTACGGGACGATTTCGCTACTCATCGGGCCGACCTCCCTGCCGGTCGTTTTAGTGCATGATAACATCCTTTATCATGCACGAAAGGGAATGCCAAGGGCCGAAGGTAAGGCGCTATCCACGGGGAGCCTCCACGTCTTCGGGATGAACGCCAGCCTGTTCGAGCAACTCATAGAGCCTGCCAATCGTTGTACGGCCCTGGGCCTCAGGTGCCCGCCCCGAAGCACGCGGCCGTTCCCGACAAAAGGTGAATAGCGCGCGCTTTTTCGCACGCGAGAAAGCGACAAAGAAGCCGCGAGTTTCCTCGGCTTCACTGTTTTTGAACCCCCACAAAGCCGAATCCTCAAGCCCCACGAAGACGACCGTGTGATATTCAAGGCCCTTACTCTTGTGCATCGTCATAATCGGGACGGAGTCGGCTCCTTCAAGGCCGTCGAGGGCGTCGGACCACTCGCGGTCTTCCAGGTATCCGGCGAGTGCCTTTGCGAGTTGGCTGAGTGTGTCGCTTAAGAACGTGCCTTGGCCATACTGCGGATAGGCGGCGGCAAGTGCCTCGTGGGTTAGAAATTGGACGATACGTTCCACGACCTTCGTAGCCCCGGCTTCGTCCTTGGCGGCCTTGAGAATCTCCTCGCGAAGTGATTTTACGGCCGTGCTCAAACGTCGCTCATCGTGACGAGCACCCGCCTGATACTCGATATCACCTGAATCCGAAAGAAACTCCAGGATAATTGTGCGGGCGTCGCCAGCTTGGGCTTGCGTAGCGAGTCTCAGCATGGCGAGAACCAGCGGCGTAACTGGCTCCGCAAGCAAGTCTTGAAGCTCAGACTCAATCCTGGCCTCAACCTTGCCTTCAAGAAGGTCGCGAAGTAACTCGGTGTAATCCGCGGGGCGGTTTCGGGTCAAAACGCAGATATCACGCGGCACAAGACCTTCGACCGTGACCCAACGCTCAATTGCCGCGGCCAAGTACTTCGCTTCCGCCTTGTGGTCATCGAAAACGAGCACGCGGCACTCACCGGGTCCATCTGCTCCGTTGTCAATTGCGACGGGTGGCACGGCTTCGGGGTCTATCGCCTTCGTCAAGTGACCGAGTATCCGGACGAGTTCCGGGGCGGCCCGGTAGTTATTCGCCAGCCGCAAGACCTCGGCCTTGAAATCCTTATGGAACTCGCCAAATACGCCGTCCAATGCTCCAGCCCAACCCATGATTCGTTGCTTGTTGTCGCCGACCGCGGTCAGCACCGAGCTTGTGCCCATGAAGGCAGTTTTCGTTAACGCATACTGGATGCCGGTGGTGTCTTGGAACTCGTCAAGAAAGACGTACGCATACGATGCCTGCAACGCCCTCAGAATCTTCGGATTCGCACGAAGGAGCACCTCCGCTATACGACCGAGCATCTGGAAATTGACGGCGGACTTGCCGCCGTGGTGAAGCAAGAACGACCACAAGCTCGCAACTGCGGCTTGTTGCGTTGTTTGGGGTGACTGAGGGACCAACGGCAGCGGCTTCCCGATGAACTCCGTGATGTAGAGCCGCTCAGTGGTTAGCGATGCGATTTGTGCAGGTGATAGGCCGCCCTCGTTAGCAGGAATTTGCTCAAGCCACTGGCGTGTTTTTCGCTCGCTGATGTCGAAGTTAATCGCGTAATTCGCAGCCGGTCGCCACGAAAGTGGCACCGCTCGTCGAAAGCGGTCAACTAAGCTCTTCGCGAACGCGTCGAACGTAAGCGAATCAAAGCGGCTTGCAAGCTCGGGGCCGCAGCGTAGCCGTACTCTGTCGCGAAGATTCTTCGCCGCATCCCTCTTGAAGCTAATCGCAAGAATTCGCTGCGGCTTTCGGCAAAGCGATGTTTCAAGGAGAAAACACGCTCGCTGAGCTAATAGCTCGGTCTTTCCAGCTCCGGGACCGGCGACCACCACAACGTTGGTTTCCGAACGTACCGCTTCGTCAGCCGCCTTCTCAAGGCTCTTAACGCCTTGCGGCTTCCAAGTCGCCACGTCGATGCTACGTCGCATCCGGTTCCTCCGCGGCAGCTACCTGAAGCTTCTCCTTCATCCGTGAGACAAGCCGACGGAGAACTGGCGGACAGTCTTTCTTGAGTTTCTCGGGCTCGATATCAGCCAATGCGGCGACGTGAGTTACCGGCTTGCTCCGGCCCAAAAACAGGTAAGCGTACCACGGGAACTCAGCACGCTCCTTGGGCGTGTATGTGCTGCCGTCACCTCCAGCTTTCTTAAGCACCGCACGAACCGCCTCCTCCTTGCCGGAATCATCCTTCGCCATCGAAGGCCCACGGCCGCTCTCAACAGAAGCGTGGTACTCTTCAGGAAATGCCATTAGCATCAAAAGGTCCAGGTCGAGAGGTTTGGAGGCAAACACGTCAAACGTCTCAAGCATCTCCAGCCAGCCCGCCATTACCTTCTCATCGTGTTTGCAGTCGTGCATTTTCTGGAGTTGGTCGTCGGGGAGAATGGTGTCGCCGCCCTTGGCGTCTCGAACAGTGAGTAGCTCTTTGTTTGGAATGCCTATCGCAAGTAGCTCCATAATCGCGTACTTGATTCGGCCCCAGCCGCCACCGTAACGCTCGGTGTCGAGGTCCAAGAGAGTCACGTATGGAATCTTAAGAGTGCTCAGCAATCGCCACATGTGATTCACATGACGGCCACCAAGCGGCACAATCGAGACGAAGCTGCGGTCAATGGGCATGCCGCGGGCATCCGCAACGCGAGGTAGCACAATCTCTTCGCTGTCACCCTCGCCCAATACGACCAAGCGAGCGAAATAGAGTTCCGGGT
Organism: Phycisphaerales bacterium; assembly: GCA_003162245.1. GTDB lineage: Bacteria > Planctomycetota > Phycisphaerae > UBA1845 > Fen-1342 > Fen-1342. Next base: position 1,412 of record PMMM01000052.1, on the reverse strand, counting down.
GAGCTTTGACGGCCTCGCGGATGAACTTGTGAGCTTCGTCCGATTTTGTAGGCAGCTTAATCCGACGAACAATCGACGTTCGCGTTGCTGGGTCCAGCCGAGTGTGCCGGACTTCTTCCGGCTCAACTCGATACATTATCGAGGGCGAATGGCTGGCAAGTAGAACCTGACCACGCGGGGACTTCGCGAGTTTGCGAAGCATCTCCATTATGCGGCCAAGATAATGAGGCGAGATGTGATTCTCGGGCTCCTCGACCGCGAAGATGGTCAGTGAGGGCGGGTCAAGCCGGTCAAGGTCGAACGCCAGTTCTTCTGTAGACGCTTTCAGAGCGGCCTCTTCGATTTCAAACGCCGTAGCTACCAGCGTCAAGTAGAAAAGGGACCGCTGTCCATCGCTAAGCCGCTCAAGCGGATGCTCTTCACCGGCCGGTGAAGGCGAGAAGACGGCTTCAACATGACGAAGAACTTCCTCGAAGCGGTTGCTCACCGGCCGCAAAGACACGCCACTGTATGCCGTCGCGTCGTGCAGGAGCGTCCAGTTATTTGTCAACGCGGCCTGAATCGAATCGACGCCCGCTTCCTGCCCGAACGCCTCTCTAATCGTACCGGATGACTTTTCAACCTCCTGCTTTACGGCGTCTGACCACTTAGCTGCCGAGAAGAGGCGAGCCATCACCGAACCTGAGGTCTGACGCATCTGACGCAAGGGGTCCCGTGCGGCCGGAATATAGTGAACGTGAATTCGCGAGCGGTCGCTTGCCCGCATCTCATGCTTCGTTTCCTCTTCTGCGGAGTCGGGGTCAGGTGTTATCCAGTAGGTGTGCTGTTCAACATCACCTTCGGGCACGTTACTGGCAGTCCAGGTGCCTTCAAGTCGGACCCGGCAAAATGGCGTCTCTCCCGCGTCCAAAACGACCATGTGACGGAAGCAATCCGCGACGGCGTCAAGCTTCTCGCTCGGCTCTTTGCCCTCCGAGTCGAGCTCGGGAAACACGAGCTTAACCTCGATTGTCAGAGTTACTTCTTTGACGGGAGCGGCGTCCTCGGCCACGACATGCGGACAATGAAAGTCGTCGGGTTTGAGCTCACGCTCGGGGGCGGATGTTCCAAAAAGCCGCTGCAACGCGACGAGGACAGCGGTCTTCCCCGAGCCGTTGCCGCCGACAAACGCGGTTAGGTCGCGTAGCTTGATGGTGGTCGGCTTAGGCCCGAAACAGCGGAAGTTCGTGAGCGTCATTTCGGAGATTCGCATGCTGCGATCTTCGTCCTTTTGGCCGTTACTGTCGAGCCGCCCGAGCCCGTTTCCGGTTCTTCGCTCACAGTGACCGGGCCGGCTCCACGGCTTCGCCGGCTGCTATGCCCGAAGACACCGCTCGCCTTGTGCCCTGCCGTATAATACGCATCCTGTTTAT
>PMMM01000092.1 GCA_003162245.1 Phycisphaerales bacterium | reverse complement strand
CTGGTGACACGTCGTCGTCGCCTGCACAACGCGGTACGTCATGTGGACGGGGAACACCAAAACACATTCTGATTCCGAACCCAAGGCGCGCCAGTCGCCGGAATACCCGGTTCTGGCCGCCTTCCGCGCCCCCCTGCGCGCCCGCACCGCCTCCACAACGTGTAGTCACGCCCCTTGAGCCGTGCCGTGCGCCACTGCACTTGAGCGGTGCCGCGCGGGGGCCTATCCTGCCGCTCCATGCACTTGCTCGACGCCACGCGCCCGACGGCGGTGCCGGCCATCGTGTTCCTGGTGTGGTGGCCGCTCTTCGCGGTGCTGCCGGGGCGCTTCACCCGCACCTTCTTCATCATCGCCGGCGTGCTGACGCTCGCGGCTGTCGAAGGCCCTTGGCTGGCGCTCGGTTTGCTGGCCGCGATCCTCCTGGGCTACGCCCTGGTCGAAGGCGCCGTCCGCCTGCCCCGCGGCCGCGGCCCGGCGTTTGCCGCGCTGCTTGTGCTGCTGCACGCGGCGTACTGGGCCTGCTTCTACCTGCCGCTCCCAGCGGTCTTCGAGCACGCGCGCCTGCGTGAGCCGGACAAGCACCCCACATTCGTCCTGTTCAGCGGCATCGCCGTCACGTTCTTTCGGCTGGTGAGCTACGCCTGGGATCGTTGGCGCGCGGCGGGCGGCCCCACGCGCCTGCGCGACTATCTGGCGTACATGCTGTTCTTCCCGCAGTTCCGGCACGGGCCGGTCGAGCGCTGCGGGTCGTTTGCGGACAAGCTGCGGACGGCGCGCGAGGTGTGGACGCAGCGCGATCTCGGCGTCGGGCTGCTGCGCGTGCTGGCCGCGCTGGCGAGCCTCGTGGGCCTGATGGGCGCGGCGCAAGGCGTCGGGAAGATCATGCCGGCGCCGCTGACGAACGTGGGGATGGACATTTTGTCGCATCCCGAGCAGTTGACCGCCGGGCAGGTGCTGCTGCTCATGCACGTGCCGCTGCTGATCCTGTACGTGCTCGAGAGCAGCTTCGCGCGGCTGCAACTCGGGGTCGCGCGGGCGTTCGGCGTGAAGGGGACGGAGAACTTCAATTATCCGCTGCTGGCGCGCAGCCCGCGCGAGCTGTGGCACCGCTGGAACATCACCGTGTCGAGCTGGCTGCGCGACTACGCCTACATCCCGCTCGGCGGCAACCGGCGGCACAAGTATCTCAACATCGCGCTCGTGTTCGTCTACTGCGGGCTGCTGCACGCGCTCCAGTGGCGCTGTCTGGCGTGGGGCATCTGGACCGGCGGCACGCTGGCGCTGTTTCTGTGGATTGCGGACCGCTGGAAGGCGTGGCGCGCGAACGCGCCGCCCGTGCACCCCGTCACGGGCGCGATCGGGGGCTTCGTCGCGCGCCTGCTCACGTATCACTGGCTCTGCATCGGCGTGACGATCATCCTCGACCCCGAGTATTGCGGGCTGAAGGTGCTCGCCCGGTATCTCGAGATCATCACCGGGGGATTGATCGCCTGGCCGAGTTGATAATCGCCCCGCACGACGGGTACGATCCCGCCCGCAGAGGAGTCCAACGTCATGAGTACCGAACCCAAGCCGCCGATCGTGTTCCTGTCGGGCGACCGCGTGTACCTGCGGCCGGTGGAGGTCAGCGACTCGGACCGCTACCGCCAGTGGCTCAGCGATCCGGAGATTCGCCGGTACATGCGCAGCTTCCAGCCGATCACCGACAAAATGGAGCGTGAGTACATCGAGAGCACCGCCAGCCGGCCGGACACGATCACCCTCGCCGTCGTGCTCAAGGACGGCGACCGGCACATCGGCGGCACGGGCATCCACGAGATCCGCTGGAAGGACCGTTGCGGGACGTTCGGCATCTTCATCGGACCGCCGGAGTGCCGCGAGCAGGGCTATGGCACGGAAGTGACGCGGCTGATGGTGCGATACGCGTTCGAGACGCTGAACTTCAACCGGCTCGAGCTGCTGGTGTACGCGAGCAACCCGCGGGCGATCAAGGTGTACGAGAAGGCCGGGTTCGTCCGCGAGGGCGTGCGCCGCGAGTGCGTGTTCATCGAGGGTCACTACGTGGATGAGCTGATCTACAGCGTGTTGGCACGCGAGTACTTCGGGCGCGCGCCGGCAAAGACCGAGCCGTAAGTCAGTATCGGCCGGTGGTTAGTGGGCCTCGGCCAACGCCGGGGTTGTGGAGACGTCCGGCGCCGGCGGCGTGTCGGCCGGGCCCGGCGTCCGGTGGCACAGGTAGCGTCCCAACGCCTGCATCGCCTGGTCGCACGAGCGGAACACCGGCAAGCCCGCCGCACGCAGCGCATTGGCCAGCGCGTCATACCGGCTGCCCGAGTCCACGTTCACGACAATCGGTTTGTCCGCGGCGGCGAACAGCTTCGGCAGGCGCACCGCGATCGAGCCCGGCTGGCCGATCTGCTCCGGCAGCGTGAGCATCATCGGGGCCAGCGGCACGAACGAGGCGATAACGGCGTCGATTTCCGGGCTGTCGAGCAGGACGCGGAGACAGTCCTCGTACGCCTCGTCCGCGGCCATCGGCGTCGTGTCCAACGGGTTCCGCGCGTTGACGAGCTTGTCGAGCTTGTGCCGGGCGAGTACGGCGCTCAGGCGCTGCTTCGACGCGTCCGACAACGTGGCCATCTCGACGTGGTAGCCCTGCCCGATCGTCGCGTCCGCCATGCCGACCGTCTCAAACCCCGCGTTGCTCAGCGCGCCGATCCGCAGGCCGCCGACGTGCTTGCCGTGCAGCGTCGTGGCCAGGCTCACCATCTGCTCGAATTCCTTGAAGGACTCGACGACGAGCGCGCCGGCGTTCGCGACGGCCGCCAGGCAGACGTCGTAGTCGCCGGCGACCGATGCCGTGTGCCCCGCGGCGGCCGAGCGGCCCGAGGGCGTGCGGCCGGCCTTGTAGAAGACCACGACCTTGCCGGCGGCGGACACCTGGCGAACGGCGCGGACGAAATCCAGCCCGTCGAGGTTCGCGAAGCCCTCCACGTACACGCCGATGACGTCGATGTCGTCGCGCTGTCCGACGGCCTGGAGAACGTCGGCGATGGTCAGGTCGATCTGGTTGCCGAGCGAGACCGTCAGCGCCGGGTCGAGCGTCTCCAGGTTGCTCAGGCGGCTGACGATGAACGCGCCGCTCTGGGAGAGCAGTGCGACGCGCCGCGGCGGCGCCGACCAGCGCGGGTCGAGCTTGTCCGCCGGCACGAAGAACGTGTCGTACTTTCCGGGCCGCGACTGAATGCCCATGCAGTTGGGCCCCAGGAAGACGGGGCCGCCGTCCGCCCGCTGGCGCCCGGCGGCGATCGCGGCGCGAATCTGCCGCTCGATCTCCTCGGTCCCCTCGGTCTCGCCCAGGCCGCCCGGGATCATGATCGCGGCGTTGACCTGCCCGCTCTGCACGACGTCGCGGGTGATCTGCGGCATCGCGCCGGCGGGCGCGGCGATGACGAGCATGTCGACGGGCTCCGGCAGGGCAGCGATCGAGGGTACGCAGCGGACGCCGTCGATCGCTGGCTCGTTTTCCTTGATGACGTACAGATGCCGGATGTCGAAGCCGCAGTTCTTCACGTTGTTGAGAATGATGCGGCCGAAGTTCATGTTTGTGCTCGAGACGCCGAGCACCGCGATGGCCCGCGGCGCGAGCAGGCGGCGGACCTTGTCGATCGGCCGCGCGGCGGGGCGCTGCGCGGCGGTGCCGAGCCGGCCGCGGCCGTCAAGCGGCACCATGTGCTGCTGGCGGAAGGCGAAGGGATTGACCTCCAACTCCGCGATGTCGGGGCCCTCGGCGCCGCGGTCGATGCAGAAATGCCGCGCGATCGAGATGAAGGCCCGGAAGCAGCGAAGCAGCTCGCCGTCCGACACGCTGCGGCGATGCCCGCGGGCGCGTCCGGAGAGAAAGTCGTAGGCCGCGGTCTGCTTGAAGAGTTCCAGGAACTCGGACGCCGAGGTGTCGGTGGCACAGGCTTTGGCGACGGCGATGCCGGGCCGCATCTTGGCGGCGAGATACTCGGTGTCGATGCCGCCGAGGCCGGCCGCGATGACCGGACCGAACTCGCGCGTGGCGCGGACGCCGACGAAGAGCTCGTGACCGAAGCCGGCGCGGGCACGGTCGACGTATTCGACGACCAGGACGCCCGCGACCCGTGCCGTGCGGTCGTGTTGAGCCACGAGGCGTTCCATCTCGCGGCGGACCGTCTCATAGTCCTTCGAAACGAAAACGACCCCGTGCGCCTCGGTCTTGTGGATGACGTCTTGCGAGGCGATCTTCAACACCACCTGCTCGCCGGGAAACAACTCGAGCGCTTCCTTGGTGATCATGCCGTCCTTGGGGACGAAGAGGTACCGCGGCGGGGAGATGGCGCCGACCAGCTCGACGAGCATGTACACTTCGTGCTCGTACAGGGGCCGCCGCTCCTCCTCGTAGGCGCGCAGCAGCGTGCGCTCGAACGCGGTGGCCTCGGCGCCGGTCAGGCGGTTCTCCACCAGGTCGAGGTCGTCGAAGCCGGGGGGCGCCGGCGGCTCGGCGCCGGCCAACTGCTCGAACGGGAGGACGTCGATCCAGCTTCGCACGGCGCGCGACGTGCCGCCGCGCTGCATGCCGTCGCGATAGGCGGCGGCAGCGTTGCGGCCGAGGCGGAAAGCGCGGCGATTGACCGCGACGATCTTCTCACCCTTGGCGGCGAACATCTCGGCCACCGCATCCTCGAGCTCGCCGGCGTCAAGCTCCAGGAACAGCGAGCCGGCGCCGAGCGTCACGATGTTGGCCGCGAGCGGGGAGCCGGCGGCCTTCGCCAGCCCGTCGGCGTCGATCAGCACGTGCCGCGGGAACTCGGCCACGCGGTCGAGCACCTGCTCGATGGCCGGATAGTTGTCGATGTTCACGAAGGCGTTCGTGCTGACCACCATGACGCCGTCTTCCCGCAGGTACTGCACGTAGCGCAGGGCCTCCAGCGGCTCGACCGAGAGCACGATGTGGGCCTGCCCGGCCGGGATGAGGTCGCTGAACAACTCGTGGTCGGCGATCCGCAGGTGCGACTGCACCGCGCCGCCGCGCTGCGACATGCCGTGCACTTCGGCTTGCTTGATGTGGAGATCGCGTCGGACGGCGGCGATGGAGATGGCGCGGGCGATGGACAGGATGCCCTGCCCGCCCACGCCGGCGAGAATGAGGTTCTGTTCCACGGTCAAACCCTTCCAGGGCCCGTTGTGAGGCCAGCTTTGTGCCAGGCCTGGGGCGGCGAGGCGCCGGCCGTTATCGTGCGCAGGTTGCGCCCGCCGACTTCGTCGCCGGCTCCGCGGCCTTGGCCTTACGGCGGTTGTGAATGCACTCGCGCTGGGCCACGACCACGGACAGTCCACGATGCTGAATGGCCCGCGTGATGACCTCGACATTTCGAGCGTGATTCTTGGCCAGCGGCTCGATCACGTGCAGATGCTCCGCCGGGACGCCCAGTCCCTTGAGCAAGTCGAGCAACTGCTGCCCCGCCACCATCGTTTCCTGTCCGCCGGTCATCGCGACGGTCGCGTTGTCGAGGAGAAAGATGGTCATGTCGGCGTCGTACCGCGCCGCGCCGATCAGCGGCGTCATGCCGGAGTGCGTGAACGTCGAATCGCCGATGGTACACAGGACCGGGTAGGCCCCGGCCTGCGCCGCCCCGTGCGCCATCGCGATCGACGCCCCCATGTCCACGCAGGAGTGCACGGCTTTGTACGGCGGAAGCACGCCAAGCGTGTAGCAGCCGATGTCGCTGAAGAGAATCGTGTCCGGGAACGCCGCGGTCGCGTCGATGATCGCCTTGAACGTGTCCGCGTGCGGGCATCCGCGGCAGAGGGCCGGCGGGCGGCCGGTGAGATCGGACACGGGGGCGATCGGCACGGCCTGCGGCTGGCCCAGCGCTGTCGCGACAAGGTCGGGCGTCAGCTCGCCGTCGGGCGGGAGCTTGCCGTCCAGCTTGCCGTGGATGACCTTGCCCGGCAGGCCGAGCACGCCGCGGAGCCGGCTCTCGATGAACGGGTAGCCCTCTTCGACGATGATAATCTCGTCGCAGTGGTTCACCAGGTCGCGGATTCGGTCAACGGGGAGCGGATAGGTGACGATCTTGAGCAGCGAGAAGTCGTCGCGCCCCGCCAGCGCCTCGCCGACGTAGTTGTGCGCCAGACCGGACGTGATGATGCCGCGCGGCCCGGCGAGCGACAGCTTGTTGTGGGGCGACTGGCTCGACCACTCGCGCAGCGTGGGCTGCATGGTCAACAGACGGCGGAAGCGCCGCCGCGCATTGGAGGGCACGAGCGTCCAGTTATTCGGGTCGGGCGGCGGCAGGCGCCCGTTGCCGGCCGCGTCTTCGGCCGGCGGATGGACGCGGACGTTGGCCCGGCTGTGGGCGAGGCGGGTCACGATGCGGACCATCACCGGCAGGCCGAACTTCTCGGAGAGATCGAATGCCTCGCGCGTCAGGTCATAGGCTTCCTGCTGGTTGCTCGGCTCGAGCACCGGAATCTGCGCGAACTCGCCGTAGAAGCGGCTGTCCTGCTCGTTCTGGGAAGAGTGCATCCCGGGATCGTCGGCCACGGCCAGCACGACGCCGCCGTTGACGCCCGTGAGGGCGGAGTTTACGAAGGGGTCGGAGGCCACGTTCAACCCGACGTGCTTCATGGACACCATGGCCCGCCGGCCGGCGTACGACATCCCGAGGGCTTCCTCGTAGGCGACCTTCTCGTTGGCGGACCAGCGGGCGGACACGCGGCCGGCGCGCCGCGTGTGCTCCATGATGAACTCCAGGATCTCGGTGGCGGGCGTGCCGGGGTAGGAAAACGCGCCGCCAATGCCGGCGTGAATCGCCGCCAGCCCGACCGCCTCCGCGCCGAGCAACAGCTCACTCTGCATGACTTCGCGCTCCGGTTTGCCGCTCGCCCGTCCGTGCCGCAGCCTGGCGCCGCTCACACGTTGGAGCCGCACCCGCGCGGTCGCCAGAGAGCCTATAGCATAGAGCATATCCCCGTCGGATGAAACGCCCGCCGATTCCGTCACGCACCCCCGGATGTCTTCCCGGCGCCGCGTGGCGACGCACTCGATTCACCGTCTTATACGCATCCTGTTTATT
>PMMM01000142.1 GCA_003162245.1 Phycisphaerales bacterium | reverse complement strand
AATAAACAGGATGCGTATGAGACTTGCCTTCGAGCGGATCATGGCATTGGGGACCGGGCGGTTCTGCGGTCCGTGATCAGTCGGAACGACCGGCGGCGATGCGTTACGTGATCGATGTCGAGGCGCGCGTGTCGGCGGATCATCCGCTACGCGCCCTCCAACGGCGGGAGACTGTGTGCCAGCGCGACAACGAGGCCGTAGCCCAGCCGGCGATTACGCCAGGTTCATCGTCATCAGGAACAGGCGGTTGTTCTCGACCTTCGCCAGCCGGTTCCGCAGCAACTCGACCGACTCGACCGGGTTCATGTCGGACAGCACGCGGCGGAGCATGTAGACCTTCTCCAGCTCCTCCGGGTGCAGCAGCAGCTCCTCCTTGCGCGTGCCGGACGCGGAGATGTTGATCGCCGGCCAGATGCGCTTGTCGACGAGCCGCCGGTCGAGGTGCAATTCGCTGTTACCGGTGCCCTTGAACTCCTCGAAAATGACTTCGTCCATCTTCGAGCCGGTATCGACCAGGGCCGTGCCGACGATCGTCAAGCTGCCGCCCTCTTCGATGTTGCGGGCAGCGCCGAAGAAGCGCTTCGGCTTCTGCAGGGCGTTGGCGTCCACACCGCCGGTCAGGATCTTGCCCGAGTGCGGCACTTCGGTGTTGTACGCCCGGGCCAGACGCGTGATCGAGTCGAGGAAGATGACCACGTCGCGGCCGTATTCGACCAGGCGCTTCGCCTTGTCGATGACCATCTCGGCCACCTGCACGTGTCGGCTGGCCGGCTCGTCGAAGGTCGAGCTGATGACCTCTGCCTTCGTCGAGCGCTGCATCTCGGTCACTTCCTCTGGCCGCTCGTCGATCAGCAAGATGATCACATACGCGTCCGGGTGATTCGCCGTGATCGCGTTCGCCATCTTCTGCAGCAACACCGTCTTGCCGGTCCGCGGCGGCGCGACGATCAGCATGCGCTGACCTTTGCCGATCGGCGTGACCATGTCGACGATGCGCATGTTCAGCTCTTCCTTGGCCGTCTCCAGGTAGAAGCGCGCGTTGGGGTGCAGCGGCGTCAGGTCCTCGAAGTTCGTCTTCTCCGTCACCTTGTCCGGCGATTCGTAGTTGATCGCCTCGACGCGCAGCAGCGCGAAGTAGCGCTCCGACTCCTTCGGCGGACGAATCTGCCCCGCCACAATGTGCCCGTTGCGCAGCCCGAACCGCCGAATCTGCGACGGACTGACGTAGATGTCGTCGGGGCACGGCAGGTAATTGTACTCCGGGCTGCGCAGGAACCCGAAGCCGTCCGGCAGCACCTCGAGCACGCCCTCGCCGTACAGCAGCCCGTTCTGGTTGATCCGCCGCTTGAGAATCTGGAAGATCAGGTCCTGCTTCTGCAGGCCGACGTATTCCTCGATGCCTTCCTTCTTGGCGACATCGTGCAACTCGGCGACCGCCATCTTCTGGAGGTCGGTGATGTGCAGCTCGCCGCGCTTGATCCGTTCGTACTTCTCGTGCGTCTCGCGGTCGATCGGGGAGCTCTCGTCGTAGTGGTCGCGTTTCTTCTTCCCCTTGAACTTAGGCTCTTCGGCGGGGACGCTGACCTCAGTAACCGGAGCCGGGGGCGGCTCCGCCACGGCGGCCGGAGCTTCCGCCAGTCCTTCCGTCTCGACGAACTTCGTGTCGTCGTTCGTCGGCGGGACCTCTACGGGCGGCGCGGCGCTCGCGGCGGCCTGGACCACCGGACTTTCGCCCTCGTCCGGAATGCTCTCGATGACGTCCTGCAGCTTTCGCTTGCCGCGCGAACGCGTGGTTGCCTTCGCCATGGTCAGCTCCCAAGAATTTGCGGGGACCTTACCCGCCGGCCGTACCCCGCCAGAGGTGTGCGGTCACGCCCGCCGCTGGGCGTCACTCCGTCCGGGAGTGCGCCGCCAGAACCTGCTGGAGGATCTCGGCCACTTGTGGACAAAGTTGTTCCGCGGGGCCCTCGTTGTCCACGACGAATGCGGCCCGCGCGCGTTTCTCAACCGGTGACAACTGCCAACGTTCCCGCTGCCGCAGTTCCTTGGTATCCCATCCACGCTCTTGTCGCAGCCGCCGCAGCCGCTCGGGCTCGCTCGCGTCTACGAAGACGACCGTGTCACACTCGTGATCGAGGTTGCTTTCGAACAGGAGCGGGGAATCGATGACGATGGCTGTTATCGTCGAGTGATCGTCAACTCGTTGTATCATAGTCGCTTGCCGTTGCACAATCAAGGGGTGCAGCAGGCCCTCCAGGCGCTGCCGCTCGGCCGGGTTGGAAAACACGATTCGTGCGATCCGCCGCCGATCCACAGGCCCGCCCGGCGGCGCGGCCTTGTCGCCCCACCAGCCGCGCAGCGTTTGCATAACCTCGGGAAGCTGCAAGACTTCCTGATTGAGCCGGTCGTGGTCGATCACGAGGCAGCCAAGTCGCTCGAACTCCCTCGCAACCCGCGACTTGCCGGCGCCGATGCCCCCGCACAATCCTATGATCGGCTTGTTCAATCGCACGTCTACAGGTTCCGCCTGACCAAACTGCTTCCCGAAGCCAAGCCGGGCCCATTATCTTCCAGGGCCACCCCGCCGGGACAAACATTGGCCACCGCTGCCCGCAACTGACACCCTATCCGTTAGTCTGGCGTCAGGCGCCTGCCCCTGTCAACTGCCGGTAGCCCCTCTTTTCCGGGCCACCGCCCCGCCCGGCCTGACGGCGGCACGCCGGGTCGCAGCCCGCGGAAGCGTGTGCGAAGGCGAAGAACGACCGCTCAACGAGCGGAACAGCGACGTACGAGGCCCGGGCTCGCCGAGCGCTCGAACGGCGGCCCCGCTCGCGGCCGCGCGGGCAAGACGCCCAAGCTCCCCTGTCCGCACGTTCTGCGTTACTTCCGTGGCAGCGGGCGAGCGCCGGCCGAAGATCGCCCGACTGGAGCGTCGCATAACACCGACGGCCGGCTCATGCGCTACGCGCTAGTGTAGTGCCTCATATTTATTACGACTATCAGCGGCTTGGCGTGTCTGCTCCTTTCGAGGAGGATAAGACCCGTGCGCCGAGCCATTCCCATCACACTGACCGAAGCGGAGCGCGGAACGCTGACGACCTATGCCCGTAGCCGAACGGCCCCGGCGCGGCTCGTGCAGCGGGCTCGGATGGTGCTGGCGGCCCGCGCCCATGCGGGTGCTGCGCGAACGCTCGCGCCGCCGCACGCCCCGTCATGACCGGCGGCGGAGCAGCGCGACGGGGAGGAGCGGCAGGAACGCCACAGTTGGTTCCGGCATGAGGCACACGGTCCGCACAGGCAAATGGTCCGCACAGCGGACCCTACAAAACCCCGCAGGCGAGGGCGACGAAAGGATCGAGCGGCGGGTCGGCTTGGCCTCAGAAGTTGTGGGCGCGGCCGAAGGGGCGCGGGAAAGGATCCCCGGGGGTGCGGGTGCGAGAAGGGATTCACGCAGCAGCGGTTGTCGCTCCAGGCGACCGCCGAACCGTCGACACTGCTCGAGAGCAGTGGCACACGGGATGCTCCTTCTGAGCGGCGGGCGTCGAAACGTGGAGACGATGGCGCGGAGCGCGCTTGCTGGGGCTGCGCGTTCGGATACGGCCACGCGACGGTGCGGGCGGCTACAACGCGCGGCTCGGCAGGAACCTCGCCCTCCCACGTTGGCGCCACGCCGTCAGCCACAGAGGGCTGATGCTACGGGCGCGGGCCGCTACATCGACACGGCGGCCGGCGCGTCGTCCGCCGTTACGGCTCCGGCGGCGGCCCGGCCTGGACCTTGAGGTCTTCGAGCGGCTTGCCGTCGGGGTTGCGGACGGCGCACGAGACGGCCCACGGGCCGTCGGCCTCCACGACCTTCACCAGCAGCGTGTTCCAACCCGCGTCCAGCTTGATCGGCGTCTTGTCGCGCAGGGTCTCGTGCGCCCGGCGGCCGTTGAACTCGTAGACTATGCGGCCGTTGAGCCAGACCTTGGCGCCGTCGTCGCTGCCGAGCTCCAGGCGCGCGTCACGCGCCTCTGCGGACCACACCGCCGCCCGCAAGTAGACGCAGCGGTCGTGCCCGTCGTCGGTCTTCGTCAGGTCAAAGACCCACGGCGCCCCATCGTTGGTGAGCGGCAGAGGTTTCCACTCCACGCCGGCGGCCCCGGGGACCTCCGGCGGAAACGCGTGGGCCTGAACATAGGTCCAGTCTTTGCCGGCCTCGAAATACGGCCCCGCGATCTGCCAGGTCGTGATTTTCCCGTTCGCGTCGCGAATCTGATCCAGCGTCTTCTTAGCGTTGTCGCGCGTCTTGTCGTTCTGCGTCTTGTCGGCGACCTTGCGCAAGGCGGCGGTCGCCTCGTCGCGATGCCACGGGGCCAAACGCCCAGCCGCCGTGATCACGCCGGACTCCGCTTCCGCCCGCAAGGCGTCGTCGTCCAGGTACTGCTCGAGGAACGGCAGGACGCTGAGATCGCGGACCTTCGCGACGCCGCCGAGGACCTGCTTCTTCTCTTCCGGGCGCTGGGCGAGCGACATGGCGGTTTGATACAGTTGCGCGGTGGCTGCGGCGGGCCGGTCGCTGGGGACATCGAGCAGGCGAATGTAGCCCTGGAGCGCGAGCACGCGGTGCGTCTTGTTGTCGCTGTGCTGGGCGATGTCCAGAAGGTCGTCGAGCACCTCGACGCCGGGCCACTTGGCCAGGGCGCGGACGGCGGCGTCGACGATGTCGGCGTCGTCCGCCTGACGCGCGTCCCGGATCTTCGCCAGCGCCGCCGTGCCGCCGACGCGCCCCAGCACGTGGAGCAAGGCGACGCGCGCGGACGGGGTGGCCTCGTCCCAGGCGGCGAGCGCGGCCGGCGCCCGCTGCTGGGCGTCCGCGACTCGCTGGCAGACGGCGACGACCGCGTTTTCGGCCGCGTCGCGAACACTGTCGGGCTCGGCGGTCAGCAGCAGCTTCACCAGCGCCGGGGCGTCGTCGTCGCGGCCGAGTTGGCCGAGCGCCTCGCACGCGGCGAGACGGACGGACTCGTCTTCGTGGTGCGCCTGGGCGAGCAACACGGGCAAGGCGTCCGTACACCGGCGGGCCGCGAGCGCCCGAATCAACTCGACGCGCAGCTTCGGCTCGGCTTGCGCCAGCGTCATCAGCAACAGCTTGTCGGTCCCGGCGGCGTGCAGGCGGGCCAGAGCCCGACGGGCCGCATCGCGTTCGGCACCGTCGGTCACGGCCGCGGTTTGCACGAGCAGCAAGGCGGACCGTTCGTCCCCGAGTTCCTGCAGCGCTTGCAGAGCCGCCAGGCGAACGGGCACGTCCTTGCTGAGCAGCGCCGCTTCAGCCACCGCGACGCGCAGCGGTCCGCCGCCGGCCGGCGTGGGCTGCGCCAAAACCCGCAAGATAAGGACCTGGGTCGCGCTGGACACGTCGGGAAAGGTGTTCGAGAGAATGTCCGTCAGCGGCTCGCTCGGGAGCGCGGCGAGGTGGTCGGCCGCCGCGGCCCGCAACGCACGGTCGCCGGTGTCATCCGCCATGATGCCGATGAGCATCGGTACCGTCTCCTCGCCGTGCGCCGCGACCATGCCGTGCAGGGCGGCGATGCGCAGCGGGGGGAGTTCGGCCGACATGAACACGTCCGTGTAGATGGTCGCGGCACCCTCGATGTCGCCGTGCTGCAAGAGACCGTCGGCCGCCCGCAGCAGCGCTTCGGCCACGGGCACACGCAGCTCGGCGGGCGCATCGCTCCAGCAGCGCGGCAACGTCGTCTGCGCGATCGGGCCCCCGATGTCGCCCAGTGCCGCGATGGCGGCCCGTACGACCGCCGGGTCCTTGGCCTGGATGAGGGCGGCGAGTTGCGCGGCGCTGGCGTCGTCGCCGCGGGCCGCCAGGGCGTTAATCAGGGCGACTTGCCAGGGCGGGTCTTTCGCTTTTTCCAGGGCATCACGGAGCGAGGCGGCCGCGGCGGGGCTGGGGTTATTTTGCAGCGCACGCCGGGCGAGGTCACGGATTTCGCCGTCCTCGTCGGCCAGCAACGGAGCGAGGGCGGCGACGGACTCCGGCCCCGACAGGCGTTCGAGCTGGCGGAGCAGCCAGACGCGGGCGGGCTTGGCGGTCTGCGAACCAAGGCGCGCTGCGACGGCCTCACACAAAGTCCGCCGCTCCACGTCCGCGCCCGGCCGGCCGACGTAGAAGCAAATCTTCTCGAAGCTCTGCTGCGGCGCCTCGCGGTCGGGCAGGGTCTCCGCCCCCATTCCCGGCAGCAAGGCATCCAGCAGGCGCGCGTAATCGGCGGCGAACTGCTCGGGCGTCCGCGGCGACGCGGCGGTCTGGCCGCTGAGTTGCTTGACGAGGTCATCGACATCGGCGGCGGGCCGGCTCTGGCCGGCCACGAGACCGAGCAGGACGATCAGCGGAAGTGATTGGTACGGTCGCACGGGAATGCTCCCTTTGAGCACACGGGCGGATCGTGCCCGCCCGCCTTTCCTTCCTACAGTCGCCACGGAGCCCGCTTCGGGCGGTCCAGCCAGCGGGCGGCGAGCTCGTCGCCGACGATTTGCTGCCTGGCGGGATCCCACTTGATCGCTCGGCCGAGCCACCAGGCGATGTTGCCGAGATGGCAGACGGTGACCGAGCTCGCCCCGATACCCACGTCGCAAATCGGCCGCTGCCGCGAACGAATGCAGTTGAGCCAGTCCTGGTCGTGCCCGGGGCTCTCGTACAGGTGCACGTCGTTGGGGCCGAGCGGCTCCTGGCCAATGCTGTCCGGCCAGGTCTTGAAATACCCGCGATTCACCTCGATTTTGCCGTCGGTGCCGGTGAACAGCACGCCGTTCGCGCCGCCGTGATACATGACGACGCCGCTGGCGTACTTGTAGGTGAGCGTGCGGGCGTCGGCGACATCGGGCGGGATGACCTCGGCCGGCCCCGAGCCGTCCATGCCCATGCCCCACTGGGCGATGTCGAAGTGATGGGCGCCCCAGTCGGTCATCATGCCGCCGGAGTACTCGCGAATCAGCCGCCAGCCGCCGCTGAAGTCGCCGCTGCAGCGCTCGCCGTTGTAGGGGTACCACGGGCTCGGGCCGAGCCAGCGGTCCCAGTCCATGCCGTCCGGAACGGGCTCCTCCGGCAAGTACTTCTCGCCGGACGGTCCGCCGATGCCCACGTGCACCGTTTGCAGCTTGCCGATGCGTCCGCTGCGGACCAGCTCGCAGGCCAGGCGGAAGTTGCCGTCCGAGCGCTGCTGGCTGCCCGTCTGGAACACGCGGCCGTATTGGCGGGCGGCCGCCACCATCGCCCACGCCTCGCGGATGGTCAGCGACAGCGGCTTCTCGCAATACACGTCCTTGCCCGCGCGGCACGCGGCGATGGCCACCAGGGCGTGCCAGTGATCGGGGACGGCGATCAGCACGGCGTCAATGTCGGCGCGGGCCAGCAGCGCTTCGTACTCGTTGTACGTGTCGCAGCCCTTGTACGTGCCGGCGGTCTTGTCCGCGGCGTACGCCTCCTCGACCTTCTTCTGGGCTTCGTCGCGCTTGTTTCGCCGGACGTCGCAGACGGCAAGGATCTGGACTTCGCGGTTATTGACGAGGTTATTCAGGTGGCCGCTGCCCATGTTGCCGATGCCGATCATGCCGAGCGTGATCCGCTCGCTGGCCGCCATGCGGCCCCAGGCCCGGGCCGACAGCACATAGGGGGCCGCCGCGACCGCCGCCGCCCCGGTGAGGAACCGCCGACGCGAAACGCGCGTGGGTGTGGTCATCTTCGAGTCCCTTGCGCCAGGCCAACTCATGCCGCGCCCGGTGGATTCGCCGGGCAGCGCGCGAGTGCGAGCTTACCGCGCGACGGCGCGGGCTGAAAGCGTGGCATTCGGTGCACTCGGTCCGCCCGGGCCGAAGCACGCCCCCGGACGTGATTACCGCTACCGGGCCAACTGCTCGGCGAGGTCGGCGGGCGTGGTGACCGGAGGGCGGCAGGTGGAATTGCGACAAACGTACGCCGCGGGTTGGCCCGCAACGAGCGTGCGGCCCTCCAGCAGCGGACTCGCGACGGTATCGGCGGGCCGCGCGGGGTCGTGCAGCATGAGCACGCGGTTTGGGAGGTAGGTTTGGTAGACCTGCTTCAGGAGCGCTTGTGTCTCGGGCTGCGACGGATCGCCGACGATCGCAATCTCGACCGGCCCGCCGCGCGCGAAATCGACGCCGGCCAGGAAACGCTCGGAAGACCACGGCGAGCGCGTTACGTCGCCCGCAAACGTGGACATGGTGCGGTCCGCGAGCGCCCGCAGCTCACCGTCTCCGAGCAGCGCCGCCAGCCGCAGCAGGTTCATGAGCTGCACGGAGTTGCCCGAGGGCGTGGCGTTGTCGCGGACATCGTTGGTGCGAGCGATCAGCGGTTCATGGTGGTCGGGCGTGAAATAGAAGCCTCCGCCGTCGCGGTCCCAGAATTGGGCGATCACCGTGCGATTCAGCTCGACTGCCCGATCCAGCCACCGCCGCTCGAACGTCGCCTCATACAGCTCGATGAGCCCCTCGATCAGGCACGCATAGTCGCTCAGGAATGCGGTTTCGGTCGTGCGGCCGTCGCGCGCGCACCGCACGAGCCGGCCCTGCCGGCACTGGTTCTCCAGGATGAACACGGCGGCCCCGCCGGCGGCGCGGATGTACTTCGGCTCGGCGAGCACGCACCCGCCGCGGGCCAGGCTGGCGATCATCAGCCCGTTCCACTCGCACAGGATCTTGTCGTCCACGGCCGGCGGCACGCGCCGGGCCCGCGCCGCGAGGAGTTTCTCCTTGGCATGGCTGACCCGCTGGTGCAGCTCCTCCACGGGAATGCCGTGCATCCGCGCGCAGCATTCCTCGTCGCGCAGCAGGCGCGGGACGCTCTTGGCCGCGTCCGGATCGCGTGCATCCCGCCAGCTTCCAATGGGGCTGATGTCGTAGCTCGCGCAGAACTTCTCGCCGCACTCTGGGCCCAGCACCTCGAGCACTTCGCTGGGAAACCAGGTGTAGTAGCGGCCCTCGCTGCCCTCGCTGTCAGCGTCGCGCGAGCTGTAGAATCCGCCGCCGGGCGCGTGCAAGTCGGCCAGCACGTAGTCGAGGATCTCGCGGGCGATGCGGGCGTAAAGCGGTTTCTTCGTGAGCTGAAAGGCGTCGAGGTAGATGCGGCTGACGAGGGCTTGGTCGTAGAGCATCTTTTCGAAGTGCGGCACGTGCCACTCGACGTCGGTGCTGTAGCGATGGATGCCGCCGCCGAGCTGGTCGTAGATCCCGCCTTGGGACATGTGCGTCAGGGTCAGCTCGACCAGGGCGAGCAGTTGCAAGCGACGGGCGCTGCCGTCCATCCGCCGCACCGCCGAGCGTAACAGCAGGTCCATCGCCATGCTGGGCGGAAATTTGTTGGACCCGCCGCTGACGAGCCCGCCGCTGGTCTCGTCGAACGCCGCGCCGATCTTCTCCGCGGCCTCGTCGACGACGGCGAGGGTGAGTTCCGCGCCGTCGGCCGGCCGGGCCAGCAGGCTCTGGCGCACGGCGTCGGCGAGCTGACCGGCCTGCTCGGCAATCTCGTCGCGGCGCTGCTGCCAGACGAGCCCGATTTTTGTGCACAGCTCACGGAAGCTGGGCCGCCCGTAGCTCGCGGCCGGGGGAAAATAGGTGCCGGCGAAGAAGGGACAGAGGTCGGGGGTCAGCCAGACGCTCATCGGCCAGCCGCCCTGCCCCTCATTGAGGATCAGCGTGGCCTGCATGTAGATTTCGTCGAGGTCCGGCCGCTCCTCGCGATCGACCTTGACGTTGACGAACAGGTCGTTCATCAGGGCCGCCACTTGCGGGTCCTCAAAGCTCTCGCGGGCCATGACGTGGCACCAGTGGCAGGCGGAATAGCCGATGCTCAGGAAGATGGGTTTGTCCTCGCGGCGGGCTTTCGCGAGGGCTTCGGCCCCCCATTCGTGCCAGTCGACCGGATGGTGGGCGTGTTGCTGAAGGTAAGGCGAGGTGGCGCGCGCGAGGCGGTTCGCGGGAACCGGTGAGGTTGTTGCGGTCATCGTCTGCCTCGCCTCCCACGTGAAAGCGCTCGTGGTCGCGGCTGCGCACGCCGGGAACACCTGCGCGCCGTCCAGGGTCTCTCCGGTCGCCGTCTCCTCGCGCAGCGGCCGGACTTGTCGCGTCTTTGGATTCTTTTCGCCCCCCCTCCGAAGTCAACCGCGGCCGGCGTGATTAGCCGTGCGCACGCCGTGCGCCTTTCACGCTTTCGTCCGCTTGCACCCGCCCATCCACGGACAGCTTTCCTGCTGCGGGCACTTCGCGCAGCCGTAGAGGCGCGATACCAGCGGCAGGATCACGAACGAGTTGACCGCGAACGCGAGCAGGAGCGCCAGCAGCGGCCACGATAGGTGGCAGACCAGCCCAATACCCGCAGCAATGGGCGGTGCGAGCCACAGCGGGACGATGACCGGGATGTGCCGGCGGAATTGTCGCCGGAAACGCTCGCCGTCCTGTTTTGTGCGGAGCTTCGGTGCGATTTGTCCGTAACCGCAGGGACACAGCCGCGTGTCGAAGAAGTGGCAGTACGGGCAGACGAAAGCGATGATCCACAGCGCCCCGCCGACGCCGTAGGCGGCGTAGAGCGCCGCCGTCAACCCGCCCATTGTGCCGCCGCCGAGCGTGGTCCAGAAGAGACACGCCCCCAGCACGAGCATCGCCACGTACGGCAGGTTGTCGAGTAGCGCCTGTGCCTGCGTTACGCGCGGCAGCGGGCAGGCTTCCGGCGTTTGCGATTGCGGAATTGGGTCCAAGCTGAGCCTCTCGTCCTGCGCCCTGGCTACATCGCGTCCAGGATTTCCGCCGCGTCGCGGACAAACTTGGGGCACATGGTCTGGTGCACCTTGCGGTCCTGGGCCTGCTGCCAGCCCTCCGGCGTGCTGAGGTCACAGCCGAGGAGGTCGCGGCAGATGATCGACTGGTTGCGGGTCTTGAAACGAGTCACGAAGTCGCGGACGCGTTCGTACATGGCGGCCTTGGCCCGCGGATCGGTCGTTGTTTCGGCGCCGTGGCGTAGCCCAAGCACCATGATCGCCCCGGTGACCGCGCCGCAAGCTTCGCCGAGGCGGCCGATTCCGCCGCCGAACGGGGCCGCGAGCATCAAGCAGCGCTTCTCGTCGAGCCCCTCATCGGGACCGTAAGCGGCCAGGACGGCCTGGGCGCAGTTGAATTGTCGGGCGAAGAGGTCCAGAGCGTGTTCAGGTTTCGTCATCAAAGCACCTGTCGGACCGCCGGATCCGCTTGGTGGACGCCAGCGGCGCGGACGACGTTGGCCTTCGGCGGGTCAACCAAGCTGCAGTGTAATGGCGCTCCGAGCGGCCCTGCCAGTGGAGGGTGGTGGCGTGGTCCGCAACGCGAGTGCCGCGAGCTGTGTGGGCGGGTCGGTCTATTCGACGATGGGACAGGGCGGCACCGGTACGTGATGTATGGGTGGGACGCGTCCCGAGCGGGCTCGGGGCCAATCCACGCGCAACCTCACGGGGTCTGCGGTCAAAGTACAGCGTGGGCGATCCTACAGTTTCCCCGCCAGCGCGGCTCTGACCTCAGAGAACTTCTTCTGGACGAACACGTCACCTTCCTGAAGGTAGTCCACGTTCTTCGACCGCGGCGACACACGTTCTAGCGGGTTTATGACGACGATCGTCTTTTTTCTGCCATTCTCCACCAACTTCCGAGCTTGCGCGATAATCCGCCGGCGGTCCGCGGATACACCGACGACCCAGAGATAAGGCGCAGTACGCACTGATGAAAGCCGGTTTTCCTCTGGTCCGTTCAGAACATTGAATTCCTCGTTCAGGACTCCGCATCCGCGGGTCTGGATGACCTCTTCCACCTCCGCTAATGGCAGAAGGTCGTCAATGTTGTCCGAGAAAACCCTTTTCAGCAGACCCACCCTTTGCAGAGCCTTGAGCCAGCGGTGACAGTCAGATGGCTCGCCATTGATATACTTGAGATCTACATCCAGCAGATCCTTCAGTGTGCCGTCAAAGTCGCACGCGAGCCTCTCAGGGAGTGTATCCTCCCTGCCGAATAGGAATCTCCCGGACTCGGGGTCGTCTACTCCGAACGCTTTGTGAAGCTCAGGCAAGCGCGGAACGCCCGCTTCGTAGGAGAGCCCCGATCCAGCGTAAAGGTCAAACGGCGTGCAATCCCGAAGGACGTTGCAATCACAAGGAGCAGGACGGAACGGCGTGGAGGGAGGATCATCCCGTATGCGCATGCTGAGTTTTCCGAGCAGTTCGGCGTCGCTGTAGCGCGGGATGCCGATGGTCAGTTGGACTTCGCGACTAGATCTGCGGTCCGCTGTTGCGCGGTGTCGATCGCGCCGCACTTGCTCGACGACCTTGTCCAGATGGCGATATACCTCCTGGATCTCGTCTGGGTCAGCCTTCGAATACAGGTAGAAGTAGGGGTCCACGCACCCGAGAGCCTTTCCGTCGTATGCCAGGTGCGCGCTGAGATATACGATGCGACTCTTATCCCCTGACTCGCTATCGCGCTTCCATCCCCATAGCACTCGCCATCGTTTACCTGTGCAGATGCCCTTCCTCGACACGGGCACGCCAAGAGGCCACCAGCTCGGCTGATACCCCCGAGGCAAAGAGAGTCTGGCAGTTCCGCACTTGCCATCCTTCGGTGGCGCTTGAACCGGCCCAGCGCAGCCGCTCATCGCAACTTGGCCTGTAACACGCACGGATTTGTCCACAACGTAGCGGAAGTCCACGATATGTTCGCCTTGCGTTGGAGAACAGTGATCATTCGGTTGAGACACGGGTTCCTCAACAGCGACAGTAGCGGTTAGGACTGAAGTCAGGGCGGCGATGGAGCCGGGCGGATCACGCCGCGGCTCGAACTGAAGGGGACAGTTGAAGTACGCATGCGCGGCAGCCATGGTAGCGGGGCCGGTCAGCCCCATGAGTAGGACTACGCGATCAACCTTCCGATCCACGCCGAACTCATCCTTAGCGGTAAGGCCCTTGGCGACCACGACCAACGCAGGATGACACTCCGCGTTCTTCCGATCGGTACCTGCGCCGGACAATGCCGTCACCTCAAGCCGGTCAGTTCCGATTTGGATCCAGCCGCGACTGCCGGGTGCGCGCGGCTCATGAAAAGCCAGGGACTCTGGAAGGAGAGCGTCACGGGCAAGCTGCGACAGCAACCGGGTAGTGAAGTCGAATCGCAGCGGCGACCCGAAGACGAATACATTGCACGGTGATTTCCCGACGGTCACCCAGTAGCTGTACCACGATCGCCAGGAAGGCGACAGGCAACGTATCGCGCCCCTGCGAGTCGCGCGTAGCCGGTCAAAGAACTTCTCGGCCGCCCAGTGGTCCCAGTTCGCGTCTGGCTCGTCGCTAAATAAGAAGTCACTGCGTGGGCGACTCATCCAAAGGCGGAACGCGAGATTCCTCAAGTCCCAGTAAGAGAGCCAACGCCTGTCGCGCAGGAGCCGCAGCAGCCGGCGCAGAAGCCATTCGGCAACGTGTACAACACCATGCTCGACAACTGCCATCGGCACTTGCCCTGATGCGCTTCGCCGGGCGTCATCACCGCCGCGCGGAACGGCACCCGGCAACGGCCGGGGGACGAGGTCATGCAGACCCCTCGCGCGCGACGGCGCGCCACATAGGCAGTATACTCCGCCTGCCATGGACGGTCTACCGCCCGGATCGGCGCAAGACGGCTTTGTCCCGGCATCTGCACACGTCGCCAACCCTGGCTGCGAACTGATCGACTCGCTTTAGCCCCGCGCGTCCGAGCAGCCACGGTTAGAGGCGCACCATGCGCGCTGCGCCACGTTTTGAGACCGCGCCAGCAGAAGGCCACTTGCCCTTCAGCACTGATTCTGCCGATTCTTCCCGATCTTCGCCCGGGTGTCCCTGATCGTGACGGTGCGGTTGAACACGAGTCGACGTCGGCCCCGGGGGGCCGGCGCTACGGACCCGGGGACGGCTCCCTCACGGTCGCGGTTCGGATCGACGGGCGGGGAGGCGCCGGCCGCTACACGTTGGACACGGAGGTCCGACGCTGCTGCTTCCTCTCAATCTTCGTCCACGTGTCTTTCCGCGTCCCCATGCGTCCGAAGCTCGACGGCCGCCTGGGCCGCCAGCAGGCCGTCGAGAGTGTACTGCGTGCCGCATTCCGGGCAGCGCGCCTCGTGCAACCCGCGCAGGTCATAGCCGCAACGGGGGCACGGCAGCTTGGCAATATGCCGCGTCGGCCCGCCCCGCCACAGGTACGCCGTCGCACCGATCCACACGCCCGCGGCGAGAAGGCCGCCAAGGTCCCAGGGATGAACCGCGTGAACGTTGCTGCCGAGCAATGCGTCGTTGCTCAGCACCACCAGCCAGGCTGCGGACACGGCGCTGGCCGCCGCCAGAATCGTCAGACCGACGCGAGCCGCGGTCCAGTGCACCAACGTCCGCCACACGGCCCACCAGCCGATCAGCAGCACGCCAGCCGCCAGCGCGTTCGACAGCACGAACGGCATGCCGACTTCGTCCTCGTATGGCCACAGTGGGCGTTCCTGGAGCACGATGTAGGCCTCGTCACGCACAAACCACGCGACCAGTAGGACCGCGAGCCCCAGAAAGACACGCGAAAGTTGAGTGGACATCGCTATCCCACGCCAGTTTGGTCAGCACGGTTGCCGGCCCTACGCTGCGTTTTCCCCTGGATCATCAGCCACGCGAGCATCCGCGTTTCTTCGCTCCGCCGCGCCCTGCCGCTACGTGCCTTTCTTCTCGATCTTCGCCCACGTGTCCTTCAGCGTCACGGTGCGGTTGAAAACCACGGAGCCCGGAAGCGAGTCCTTGTCTACGCAGAAGTAGCCGTGGCGCTCGAACTGGCAACGCGTGCCGGGGGCGGCATTCGCGACGCTGGGCTCGACGTACGCGGCGTGGATCGTCTCCAGCGAGTCGGGGTTGAGGTTGCTCTTCCAGTCGCGCCCCGTGTCTTCGGGCCGCGCGGGCTGAAGCCCGCGGCTCTCAGCTTCGCGGAGCGCGTCGTCGCTCACGTCGTCCGGGTCGGGCTTGGTAAACAAATGATCGTACAGCCGCACCTCGACCGGCAGCGCGTGGGCGGCGCTGACCCAGTGCATAGTACTCTTGACTTTGCGGCCGTCGGGGGCATCGCCGCCGCGGGTCGCCGGATCGTACGTGCAATGCACCTCGACGACGTTACCCGAAGCGTCCTTCATGCAGCCGGTGCATTTGACGAAGTACGCGTAGCGCAGCCGGACCTCGTTGCCGGGGTAGAGCCGCCAGTACTTGGGCGGCGGCGTCTCGCGGAAGTCGTCGTGCTCAATATAGAGCACCTTGCTGAACGGGACCTTGCGCGTGCCGGCGGACGGGTCCTCCGGGTTGTTGATCGCGTCGAGCTCCTCGACCTGCCCGTCGGGGTAGTTGTCGATGACCAGCTTGAGCGGCCGCAGCACGCCCATGACGCGCGGCGCGACCTTGTTCAGGTGCTCGCGGACGCAATGCTCCAGCAGCGCCACATCGACCGTGCTCTCGACCTTCGACACGCCGATCCGCCGGCAGAACTCGCGGATCGCCTCGGACGGGTAGCCGCGGCGGCGCATGCCGGAGACCGTCGGCATGCGCGGGTCGTCCCAGCCGCGGACGCGGCCGGATTTGACCAGCTCCAGCAGCCGGCGTTTGCTCATGACGGTATACGTCAGGTTGAGGCGAGCGAATTCGATCTGCTGCGGATGGTGGATTTTCTTGCCCCACGGGCCGGAGCCGTCGTCGGTGCGGCCCTCGTTGACCGCGTCGATGAACCAGTCGTAGAGCGGGCGGTGGTTTTCAAATTCGAGCGTGCAGATGCTGTGCGTGATGCCTTCGAGCGAGTCCTCGAAGCCGTGCGCCCAGTCGTACATCGGGTAAAGGCACCACTTGTCGCCGGTATTGTGGTGCGTGGCGTGCATGATGCGATACATGACCGGGTCGCGTAGGTTGAGGTTGGCGTGGGCCATGTCGATCTTGGCCCGCAGCGTCTTAGTGCCGTCGGGGAACTCGCCCTTACACATGCGTTCGAACAGGTCGAGGTTCTCCTCGATCGAGCGGCTGCGGAACGGGCTGTCCTGGCCCGGCGTCGTCAGCGTGCCGCGGGAACGGCTCATCTCGTCGGCGGCGAGGTCGCAGACGTACGCCTTGCCCTTCTTGATCAGCTCGACTGCCCACGCGTACATGTGGTCGAAGTAGTTCGAGCCCCACAGCACGCCGGCCTTCGGGTCGTCGTCGCGCATCCCCGGCCACTTGGCCCCGAGCCAGCGCACGTCGTCGATGATCGAGCTGACGTATTCCTGCTCCTCCTTCTCGGGGTTCGTGTCGTCCATGCGCAGGTTAAAATGCCCGCCATAGTCGGCCGCCAAGCCGTAATTGAGATTGATGCTCTTGGCGTGGCCGATGTGCAGNNAGGTAGCCGTTGGGCTCGGGCGGGAAGCGCGTGCACACGCGTCCGCCGAAGCGGCCGGTGCGGTTGTGCTCGTCCACGATCTCGCGGATGAAGTCGTGCCGGCAGGCGTCGTCGGGCCCGGACTTGGGCGTGGCGGCGTCACGGCGGCGCTCCGGCGGGTTGGGATGCTTGGATGCGTTCATAGGTCAGCACCTGTTACCGAGCCCGCTCCCCGGGCACTCTATCGGCCAGGGGCTCGGGGACCGCATATGCTATCCAGGCTGGCGGGCCGGGACAATTCCGCGGCGGCGCGCGGCCAGCGATGACAGCGATGAGCGATGACGAACCCAATGGCGCGGCCAGAGGGCGTCGGCGGGCATGGAGATTCCACGGCCCCGGGGCGCGCAGGGGGCTGGGGGCTGAGACGGGTGACGCCGCGGGGCGCGGGCTGCCGCGGGCTCAGGTGGTTGCGGGGACTCCCGGCCCGGGCCCTAGAACGTGCGCCCGCGTGTCGGAGTGGGTCAGGATTGGGTGATTCCGGCCGCAGAGGCGGTCGAGGTTCCCCTGCGCCGCCCCACGCGTCAGGCCCGCCCGCCACGCCGGGCTTGGGCCGTTGTGTGGCTGCGAGTCAGGGCCAACTGCAACTCGGTGATCTCCCGCAGCGACGTTTTGAGCTGGCGATGTTCCCGGATCGGTGCTTTGACCTCAGCCGTGAGGTCCTGCGGGACATGGACCGTCCGGGGCTTGCCGCGTTCCTTGAGCGTGACGTGGGCTCCGCCGCCGCGTTGGCGGCCAAGCGGAGTCGCCAGGGACGGGCAGCGGGCAAGCCCAGGCGTGTCTTCCTTCCTCTCGGCGGGGGCTGGCCGAGCCGCGGAACCGAACGGCGGGAAGGTGCCGGCGCGCCCTTGAAAACTGCGCCGGTCTTTGCCAAAATAGCGGGTCTGCCGGCTGGGTTGCTCGCGGACCCGCCGGTGCAGGGCGGCACCTGAGGGCGAGTGTGGGACGGTGTCCGCCCGGTTGGCCTGCCGGTGGTCGCGTGACTGCGGTTGCGCGGCTCTTTGACCCGTTGGAATGGGCCGCGGGTACCGGTCGACGACGACATGCCCCGCTACGGTTTCCAAGCCGTTCCGGACTCGAATGAATGGAGAATGCGCCGGCGCGCGACCGGCCCGGGAGTGGTGCGGATTCCGCTCCCGCTTTGCAGGTTCCGGCCGCTGGCCACCCCGCCACGGGACGCGCGGTCGGCGCAGGGTCACTAACTAACGGAGATGCGTATGCCCAGCTTTCTCGACACCTTCATGCAGCAGGTGACCGCCAAGAACCCCGAGCAGAAGGAGTTCCACCAGGCGGTCCACGAAGTCGTTTCCTCGCTGGAGCCGGTGCTCGATCGGCACCCGGAGTTCAAGAAGGCCAAGATCCTCGAGCGCATTGTGGAGCCGGAACGGGCGATTCTGTTCCGCGTGCCCTGGCAGGACGACCGCGGCGAAGTGCAGGTCAACCGCGGCATGCGCGTCGAGTTCAACAGCGCGATCGGCCCGTACAAGGGCGGCCTGCGTTTCCACCCCTCCGTCAACCTCGGCATCATCAAGTTCCTCGGCTTCGAGCAGGTCTTCAAGAACGCGCTCACGACGCTGCCGATGGGCGGCGGCAAGGGCGGGTCCGACTTCGATCCCAAGGGCAAGAGCGACAGCGAGGTCATGCGCTTCTGTCAGAGCTTCATGAACGAGCTCTACCGCCACATCGGCGAGTACGTTGACGTGCCCGCCGGCGACATCGGCGTGGGCGGCCGGGAGATCGGCTTCCTGTTCGGGCAGTACAAGAAGCTGACCCGCAAGTTCGAAGGCGTGCTCACCGGCAAGGGCCTCAACTGGGGCGGCTCGCTCATTCGGCCCGAGGCGACCGGCTACGGCCAGGTCTACTTCGCCGAGGAGATGCTCAAGACGCGTGGCAAGACCATGAAGGGCATGCGGTGCGTCGTGTCCGGCTCGGGCAACGTCGCCCAGTACGCGTGCGAGAAGGTGATGCAGCTCGGCGGCAAGGTGTTGAGCATGTCCGACTCGAACGGCTTCATCCTGGACGAGGACGGGATCGACGAGAAGAAGCTCGCGTTCGTGCTGGAGTTGAAGAACGTCAAGCGCGGCCGTATGAAGGAGTACGTGAGCAAGTTCCCGAAGGCGACCTACAAGGATGTCGATTCGAAACTCGACCACAACCCGCTATGGCAGGTCAAGTGCGACGTGGCTCTGCCCTCGGCGACGCAAAACGAGATCAACGAGATCGACGCCAACAACCTGGTCAAGAACGGCTGCTTCTGCGTGTCGGAAGGCGCGAACATGCCGACCACGCCGGCCGGCGTGAAAGTCTTCCTCGAAAGCAAGATCCTCTACGGGCCGGGCAAGGCCGCCAACGCCGGTGGCGTCGCCACCAGCGGCCTGGA
>PMMM01000105.1 GCA_003162245.1 Phycisphaerales bacterium | reverse complement strand
CCGCGACGCCCGCGGACGGAGGACGCCCGGTGCACTGGCGATCGCCTGGCCGCGGCTGCCTGTGAAGTCCCGGGCCCTCCCGCGACTCAGCGCAGCACCGGAGCGGAAGGGATGCTTCGCGAGCATCCCGTCTTTGACAAGTGCATACGTTGTCCGTGACGCGGTTCGCTCGGCTCATCACGCCGACGATTGGCCACGCCGGTGACATGCCGTCGTCGCGAGGACAACACCTGCCGGGGCGCCGCTTGGTTCCTCGCGCTGCGCTGGCGCGCTCGCTGCCGCTCGCGCCTCGATTTCACCGCTTCCTCACCGGCGCGGTCCGGATTGCGGACGCCGTTCGGATCACCCGGCCTCAGGTGCGGAGCCGTGACGCTACCCGCGGAAGAAGAGTAGTGTTGTGAGGAGGAACAGCGGGAGCAGCAGCGCCCCCGAATACGCCATGTACCCGAAGAAGCTCGGCATCTTCACCCCGGCCTGCTCCGCGATCGACTTGACCATGAAGTTCGGGCCGTTCCCGATGTAGGTGTTCGCCCCCATGAACACCGACCCGCAACTCACCGCCGCCAGCAGCGGGGCCGGAATGCTCCCCGTCGCCGTCCCCACGCCATGCAGCAGCGGCATCCCCGGCGGAGCCAGTGTGCCGGCGGTCTCGAAGTACACCATGTACGTCGGCGCGTTGTCGAGGAAGCTGCTCAGCAGTCCGCTGGCCCAGAAGAAATGCCACGGCTCCGTCAGCCCGAGCTGCGGCCCGCGCGCCCGCAGAATCTCGATCGGCACCTGCATCGTGATGAAGATGCCGAGGAACAGGCAGGCGACTTCGCCGATCGCCGTGAAATTGAACTGGTTCTCGTAGCGCAGGCCCCGCGGCGTGGTCAGCAGCGACAGGCCGGCCATCGCGAGTTGCACGAGCTCGCGCAGGTAATGTGGCGCATGCCACGTCGTGCCCGGGAAGGCCTTGGCCGGGTCGAGCGTGCCCACCGCCAGCACGACGCCCAGCAGCCAGACGACGTTGACCAGCCCGGCGACGCGCAGCGGCTGCCGCTCGGCCTGGTCGCGGGCGAGCGCTTCCGGCCGCTCATGCCGGTACGCCCAGCCGTCCCAGATGTAGTACACGACGAGCAGGATGCCAACCAGAAACGCCCACGGCCGCCACAGCCGGAGCGTCCACAGGAAATCCACGCCCTTGAGATAGCCGAGAAACAGCGGCGGATCGCCGATGGGCAGCAGGCTACCGCCGACGTTCGCGACCAGGAAGATGAAGAAGACGACGGTGTGCGCCGTGCGCCGTCGCTCGGAGTTGGTCTTGAGCAGCAGGCGGATCAGCACCATGGCCGCCCCGGTCGTGCCGATCAGGCTTGCCAGCACGCTGCCGGTCGCCAGGATCGCGGTGTTCACGGCGGGCATGGCGCGCAGGTCGCCCCGCACCACGATGCCGCCCGCGATCACGTAGAGACTGAACAACAGGATGATGAACGGCACGTACTCGACGAGCACGGCGTCCTCGGCCACGGTCAGCACGGTCGGCATCCCCGCGGGCGTGTGGGTCGCGCCGCCCGGCTTGTGCAGCGCGAGGCCCGGGTCGCGCAAGCCGTAATACAGCAGCGTGACCCCGGCCAGCACGAGGGCCACGAGCAGCTTGTTCCGGTTGGACTCCCACCAGTGCCGCGTCCCGCGTATCAGCGGGAGCAGCGCGATCGCCAGCAGAATGGCGACAAACGGCCCGATCCACAGCACGTGCGGCGCGTACGCAGCGGGTTGAGTGAGCGGCGGCGGCATCTACGATCTTCCCGGCGGTCCGGCCTGGGAGCCCCCGCGCTTAGTCGTTCTTGCGGGTCACGGCGCTCGTCACGTCCACGACCTCGACCGCCGCGTCCCGTCCGTCGAGCCCGACGATCCGCTGCTCGCCGACGCGGGCGCCCATCAGCCGCTGCGCCACCGGCGCCTGGTAACTGTAGATCCCGTGCTCGACATCGGTGTCGAACGGCCCCAGGAAGGTCATGACGCGCACCGTGCCGTCGTCGAGCCGCCGCAGCGTTACGCGCGTCCCGATCCCGACGTGGTCAGACGGCACGTCGTGGGGCTCGAGTACGCGGGCGCGCGACAGGTCGTCGTTGAGCGCAGCCACGCGGGCGCGGAGCAGGTCGCGCTCCTCGAGCGCGAACCGGTACTCGGAGTTCTCGCTGAGGTCGCCGTGCGACGCGGCCTCGCCGATCCGCTTGGCATTCTCGTGCATCTTGACGTTGACGAGCTCGTCGCGCTCGGCGGTCCGCTGGCGGAGTCCGGCGCTCGTGGTCCAGACGGTGTCGGGGTCGGACCACGGTTCGACCTGATCGGGCTTGACGAGGAAGAGCTGTGGGTGCGCCTCGCGCAGGATCTCCAGCAGGCGCGACTGCACGGTCGGACCAACGCCCTCGAGCCGCTGTAACTGCCGACGGATGGTGACGGCGGCCGCCTCGCTGGACTCTGCCAGGCAACGGCGGACGCGGGCGAAGTCCTTGATTGCCAATGCGGTCCGCACGCGGTGCCGGTATTCCTTGACCACCCCTGCGTCGGCCGAGACCGTCCGCCCCAAGGCGCTCAGCGTGTCAAGGACGAGCCGGAACAGGTCGCCGTCGCCCGGTAGCCGCAGCGCACCCGCTTCCTTCGGTCCCTTCCACAGCCAATACGCCAACTCCGGGCGGTTGGCGAGGTCGCCGAGGCCGGCGTCGACGAAGCTCTGCACGGTCGTGGCCTGCCCGGCCTTAACCAGGTCCCTGGCCAGACGGTCCAGCACGCCGGCGGGCACCCGCGGCAGCAGCGCCGCAGCCCAGCGCGCCCAGTCGTCCGGGCGTGCGCTGCGCAATGCGGCCCAGGCGCGCTCCTGCAAGCCCTCCTGCGGAAGGCCCAGGAGCAGCGCGTCCGGCTCGGCCGCGTCGCGCAGGATGCGGCCCGCCAGGGCGCGACTGTCGTCGGTTGCGGGCAGCCCTTTGCCCGCCAGCGTTTCGATTACCAGGGCGCAGGCGAGGGCGTCGCGGGGACGCCGGCCGGTCGCCGCGGCAACCTCCTCGCAGAGGAAGTCATGGCAGCGGGTCAGCAGCGGTTGGTCCGGCGGTTCCTTCCGCGCGGCCTTCTCGCGGAGATAGGCCTCGATTGTGCTCTGCCACTGGGCCGGTTCCTTCTGCGCCGACAAAGCCGCCCACGCCTCGTCCTCAAGCGTCTGGCCCTCGGCGGTGTAACGGAGCAGCATGGGCGAGCGGCCCTCGACGATCACGTGGGGCGAGCGCTTGAGCTGGTTTCGCGCCCGCGTCCACCAGGCCGACCACTCCTTCGCCTCGATGTACTTCGGCACCAACTCGTGCTTGAGCAAGTCAGCGTCGAGGTGCCCGCCGTGGGCGCGGATGAGCCCGATGACCACGCGGACGGGGTCGTCGTGGATCAGGGCGGCGAGCTGGTCCGGCCGCAGGTTCCGCAACACGCGGAAGTCGTCGGGGGCGAGCCGCTCGTACTCGCGCGAGACGTCGGCGGCGGGCATGGCGATGACGCGATCCGTACGGCGCAGCGTGAACAGCGCGTTGGCGCGATCGATCTCCGTGATTTCGACGACCCGCCCGTCCATGCGATTGACCAGCACGTCGCCCGGCTGGAGCGTCAGGCACAGGTCCAGGACGTTCAAAGCGGCGCGGACCGGCCGGCCGGTCTCGAGACCGGACGATTGCAGCAGCGCGTCGAGGCCGGCCGTCGAGGTATACACGCGGCGGTACAGGTCGGCGGCGATCCGGCGGAGCACATCGTTCTGCGGCGCCGCATTCAGCGCCATCCGGGCCAGTTGCAGGCCGGCCTGCGGATCGGCAGCGGGATCGGTGTTCTCGAAGATCACCTGTGCGAGGGTCGCGAGACGCTCCGCCTGGCCGGCGCGCTCGAACCGCTCGAACGGCGCGACGAGCTCGGCGAGCCGGAGCTGGCCGGCCTCGAGCGCTTCGAAACAGGCGGCCTCAAACGGTTCGTAGGCGTGGGCTTCGGCCAGTTGGAGCAGTTTTGACGACGGCATCATTCCCTCATGATTGTCCACACAAGCAACGATCACGTCGCGACCGTCGAAAGCCGTGACGCGACGTCCATGAATCGGCGAATCATACACGCCCGGCGGATTCGCCGCGACGGAGCACCTGATCATACACGCGCAGCACCGCCCGGACCGTCGCCGCGGGGTGCAGGTTCTGGCGCGCCCAGGCCGCGGCCCGCGCACCGATCGCACGGCGCAGCGGCTCGTCGCCGTGCAATTGGAGCAGGGCGTCGGCGAAGGCGCGCGGCTGGTTTCCGGCCACCAGCACGAGGTGCTCTCCGCCGGACAGCTCGCGCAGCGCGGGGAGACTGCTGGCTACGACCGGGAGGCCGGCGGCCAGCGCTTCGAGCACGGCATTCGGCATCCCCTCGGTCAGAGACGGAAAGAGAAAGGCGTCGGCGGCGGACAAGACCGGACGCAGGTCGTCGCGCCAACCGAGCAACTGGACAAGCGGCCGGGCAGCGCTCCGGCCGAGAATTCGCTCCAATGTCGCCCGGTAGGGGCCGTCGCCGGCAAGGAGGAAGCGACAGGGGACCGCCGTCATCATCTCGGCGCAACGAACCACGAGGTCGAGGCGTTTGACCGGGTCGAAGCGCCCGGCCCACGCGACGACGAACTCGTGGTCGGGAATGCCGAGAGCAGCGCGGGCCGCCGCTCGCTCCGGGCGCTCGGACGGCAGGTCCAGGGACGGCGGCACGACGTGGACGTGTCGCCACGGCAGCCAGAAGTTGCGGACGACGTAGCCGGCCAAGGCGGCGCTGTTCACGATGTGGCCGCGGTCCATCCGGCCGGTGAGCCGTTCCGCCCAGATGTGCCAGCGGCGCTCCACTTCGATCGTGGCGGTTGCAGTGACGACGGGAACGCGGTGTAGGAGTCCGACTAGGCGGGCGGCGACGTTCGCGTGCACGAGGGTTGCGTGAATCAGGTCCGGGCGAATTCGCCGGACGTGCTGCGCGAGGCGCCACAGGGCGGCCCAGTCGCGTGCGCCCGCCGCGCCGCACGCGAATGTGGGGATGCCGGCGGCGGCGAGCTCGGCGCTCACGGGCCCGGGCGGTGCGAGGCATCCTGCGAACACGTCGACGCCGGTGTCACGGAGCGCGCGGGCCAGGCGGGCGAGGCGCAGTGGCGTTCCGCCGCGCTCGTGGTCGGTGACGAGGAGGATCACGCGCACGTTCGCATCTCGGCGGCGTTCCCTACACGGAAGAGCGCGCGTGGCGCGCTGGCGAATTACATGGAAACCTGGACATGAGGGACAGGGTAGCAGCACGAGGCAGGTCTCGAAACGCGCCGAGGCGTTGGCGGCGGGATGAGATTCGTCGTGTTGGGGGGATTGGGTGACGTTCGTGCGCGCTCACGGGGCATTGACATCGCCGATAGCATGGAATGGCGGTTATATTGTGGATGTAAGGGACAAAGGGATCCCGGATGGGTCCTTCGTGGATTCGACGGTTGGAGGCGAGCAATGTTGGACTTTCAAGCGGCGCTGGACGGTTTCCTTGGTTCGTTCTTCGGGTTTCTCAATGACTTCCTGAACAGCCTGTTCGGCTGGCTCGCGACGTTCTTCAACGGTCTCGGCGTCGGGTAGGTCCGGTGTAGCGGGGCGGACGCTCGCTCTCGCGGGCGAATTCAGAGGCGGCGCAGCTACCGGTCGCGCCGAGTTTTGACGTGCGCCACGTGGCTGGCGCGGTCGACGCCAATCTCGACCCAGGATTCCCCCCTCACGGTCCCTGGCAGGGGGACAGATCCGTACATCTTCCCGCCGGGGTGCGGCCGTGGCTCGTAGCCGACCGTGGGACCGCCGTACGGTAGCAGCGTGGTCAGTGACTCGCTCTCGGTGAGGTGAACAGCCGGCGCCAGTCGGGGCAAGGCGCCGGTTTCGACGCCGCCGTACCACGTGCCGACCAGCGGGGGGTGGTAGTGGCCGGGGGGCGGGAAGAGCAGCGGCTTGTACGTGGGCTCTTCCTTCCCGAGCGCCTTTCGCTCGGCGGGGGTCAGCTCCGGCTCTTGGAAGCTGGGTGCGAGGTCGATCTGCGGCTGGGCCTGCTGACCCTGGACGGCGACAGTGGCCTGGATAAACGGCTCGCTGGCTTCCACGTGGCTGGGGAGCTCGTCGTCCGTGGGTGCCGGAGGGACGCGCGTGCCCGGAGCGGCGCAGCCCAGCGCGAGGCATAGTGTGCTGCTCGCGAAGATCAAACGGGCCCAAGTTCGCATGGCTTATGCCTACCCGATGGCGAGGAAATTGGCAAGCAATTTGTGGCCTTCGCCGGTCAGGAAGCTCTCGGGGTGGAACTGCACGCCGTAGAGGGGCCAATCGCGGTGGCGGACGGCCATGATCTCGGTGGGGTCGTCTTCGGCGGTGGCGCAGACGATGTACTCCGGAGGCAGAGTGCCGTCCTGGATGATGAGCGAGTGGTAGCGGGTGGCCTCGAAGGGGTTGGCGAGGCCTTGGAAGAGCGCCTGGCCGTCGTGGCGGATCAGGCTGGTCTTGCCGTGCATGAGGCGGCGGGCGCGGATGACGTTGGCGCCGCTGACAAAGCCGATGCACTGGTGGCCGAGGCAGACACCCAGCAGCGGAATCTGGCCGGCGAAGCGGCGGATCACGTCGTTGCTGATGCCGGCCTCGCGCGGCGTGCAGGGGCCGGGAGAGATGATGATGTGGTCGGGATGCTGGGCCTCGATCTTGTCGGGGGTGATCTGGTCGTTACGGTACACGCGGATCTCGATGGCCGCGTCCAGCTCGCCGATGCGCTGGACGAGGTTGTAGGTGAAGGAGTCGTAGTTGTCGATCAGCAGGACCATCGACGGGCCTACCAGCCGGGGGCCCAGAGGTACAGGAACTGTGGCGTGGGGTTCGTGAGCCACTCCGGCAGTCCGATGTTGACGAGGTTCACCTGGGCGGGCGGCGTATCGCCGTTAGCGTAGATGTTCGCCCGGTAGGCGTAGGGGCGGCTGTATTGAACGACCTTGATGGACTGCTTGTCGAGGTTGGCGGCCTGCTTGGAGGCCGCTATCGCATCGTGCAGCGCGCCGATCTCGTCGACCAGACCGAGCTCCTTGGCTTCGGGGCCGAAGTAGACGCGGCCGTCGGCCAACTCCCGGAGTCGCTCAGGCGGGATGCTCTTGCGCGAGGTGGCGGCGACGCTCAGGAATCGGTCATACATCTTGTTGATCAGGCCCTGGAAGACGGCGCGGTCTTTCTCGGTCATCTCACGGAAGGGCGAGCCAGCGTCCTTCATGTCGCCGCTCTTGATGACGTTCACGCGGGCGCCGATCTTCGACATGGTGCCGGAGAATTCGGGGGCGAGCATGATGACGCCGATGCTGCCCGTGACGGTGGTCGGGCTGGCGTAGATGCGATCCGCGGCGCAGGCGACGTAGTAGCCGCCGGAGGCGGCGACGTCGAGCATGGCGGCGATGACGGGTTTTCCGGTGCGCTGGCGGAAGGAACGGAGCTCGGTGTACATGATGTCGCTGGCGGTGACGCTGCCGCCCGGGGAGTTGATGCGGAGGACGACGGCGCGGACGTTGTCGTCCTTGGCGGCGCGGTCGAGCTTTTCGGTGAAGAGCGAGACGGGGTTCTCGCCCGGCGCGCCGAGCAGGGAGCTGGACCGGGCGTTGGTCAGGACGCCGTCGATGTCGAGCAGGGCGATCTTCTTGGTGGCCCAGGCGCTTTCGCGGATGACGACCTCC
This sequence comes from Phycisphaerales bacterium, assembly GCA_003162245.1. Taxonomy (GTDB): domain Bacteria; phylum Planctomycetota; class Phycisphaerae; order UBA1845; family Fen-1342; genus Fen-1342. Next base: position 39,962 of record PMMM01000105.1, on the reverse strand, counting down.
TCGACCAGTTCCGGCTTCGGCGAGACCGGCGTGATGAGATACGACGTTGGGGCGCAGCCGGCGAGGATGCCGAGCACGACCAGCGCGGAAGCCAGGAGGCCGTGGCGATAACCGCACGCAGAGGCGAGTACGTGTGCCGTCATGATGGCTCCAATTGGCTCGTAGTGCGGGCTCAGCTATACTTGGGCGACGGCAGACGCTGCAACCGCCCGGAGGCCCGCACGGCGCATGATACGCATTTCGGAGGCCGATTTCGACCGGGCCGTCGAGCAGGCGCTGGAGGCGGTGCCGGGCGATTTTCAGCGGCACCTGGAGAACGTGGTGATGGAGGTGCGCGGGCGTCCGGACCGGGCGTTCATGCGGGAGCACGACGTGCCGGACGACATTCTGGGGATTTACGTCGGCGTGCCGCTGGAGGACAAGGGGCCGGAACTGGCCCCGACGCCGCTGCCGGACCGAATCGTGATTTTTCGCGACAACCTGTGCGAGATGTGCGAGTCGCGGGACGAGTTGATCGACGAGATTCGGATTACTGTGCTGCACGAGATCGGGCATCATTTCGGGCTGGACGAGGAGCGGCTGGGGGAGCTGGGGTTCGAGTGAATCGCGAATTGCGAATGGCGAATGGCGAATGGCGGAGCGCGGACGGTGGCCGGCTGGCGCCGGCGACAGAAAGGGGCTGATGCGAATGAAGCGGGTTCATTCCAGTTTGTTGCTGCTCGCGGTGTTTGCTTCGATTGCGGTTGCACAACCAGCCACAAGCCCCGCGGTTCCGCGCATTCCTACGACAGAAGGCGCGCGTGGGCAGGTTGAAGACGCGAAGCTACGGGCGGAGGGGCGGCGACTGTCGGAGCGCGGTGCGCAGTACCTCCTGTCTGCGCAGGAGAAAGACGGCGGCTGGGGGGCCGACAAAGGGCCGGGAATAACCGCGCTGGCGCTAAAGGCCCTGATTCAGGAGCCGAGCGTCGGCCCGAAGCACGCGGCGGTGCGGCGGGGCGTTGAGCTGATTCTGAAATCGCAGCGCGACGACGGCGGCATCTACTCCGCCGAAGGGCTGCTCAAGAACTACGAGAGCAGCGTCGTGCTGTCGATGCTGGCGGCGCTGAAGGACCCGGCGTATGCGAAGCAGACGGCGGCGCTACAGAAGTTCCTGAAGGACAATCAGTGGGACGAGGGCGAGGGGAAGTCGCCGGACGACGCATGGTACGGCGGGGCGGGGTATGGGCACGGGAAGCGGCCGGATTTGTCGAACACGCAGATGATGCTGGAGGCGCTGCGCGACAGCGGGCTGCCGAAGGACGACCCGGTGTACAAGAAGGCGCTCGTGTTCATACAGCGCTGTCAGATGCTCGGGGAGACGAACGATCAGCCGTTTGCGAAGGGCTCGACGCAGGGCGGGTTCATCTACTCGCCGGTCAACGGCGGGGAGAGCAAGGCGACGGAGACGGTGGACGTCGACGGGCGGGCGGAGCTGCGGTGTTACGGGACGATGACGTACGCGGGCTTCAAGAGCATGCTCTACTGCGGGCTGCCGCGGGACGATGCGCGCGTGAAGGCGGCGCTGGACTGGATTCGCCGGTACTGGACGCTGGAGTACAACCCGAACATGCCGGAGAAGCAGTCGCGCGAGGGGCTGTTCTACTACTACCACGTGTTCGCGCGGGCGCTGGAGGCGCTGGGCGAGCCGGTGATCGAGGACCGAGCCGGCCGTCCGCACGCGTGGCGGCAAGAATTGGTCGAGCGGCTGCATAAACTGCAACGCGAGGACGGAAGTTGGGTTAATGAGGCGGATCGCTGGATGGAAGGTGCCCCGGCGCTGACGACGGCATACGCGATGCTCGCGCTGGAGGCGGCGTTTCCGGCGGAGAAGTGAGCGGATCGACGTGAACGCCGAGTCATCGGAGCGCGAAGGGCAGTCGCCGCCGCCGACGGGGGATGCAGGTTGGGGTGCGCCGGCCGAGGAGTCCGAGCGGCCGCTCGAAGAACAGTTGCCGCCGGACATCATCGCAACGCCGAGCGAGATTCGGGGGCCGGATGAGGGGATCATGTGGTGGCGGCCGGGGTGGGGGGATGCGTGGCGGTACGTGGGGTATCGGTGGGTATTTTTGCTGCCGGCGCTTGGGTATATCGTGCTCGCCGTTGTCGTCTACCGCTGGCAGGCGCTGCTCGGGGCGCTCTGGCCGCTGGTTTTCAAGCTGTCCATGCTGGTGGCGGCGATCGCGGCGTGGCTGGCGGGCGTGGTCATCCGGCGGGCGGTGCACGCGCGGCGTGAGCCATTCTGCATCTACTGCGGCTACAACCTGACGGGGCTGCCGGACAACTACCGGTGCCCCGAGTGCGGGCGGCCGTACACGTGGAAGCTGATCGCGGAGTATCGGCGGGACCCGCAGTGGTTCATCGAGCGGTACCGCGCACACCACCGGCTGCCGGCGGCTGAGCAGCCGTTTGCGGCGGCACCGGGCCGGCAGAAGTCGCGGGACGGAACGTAGGTCAGGGTCTTTCGGGCTCGATCACGACGGCGGTGCCGTAGCAAAGCACCTCGGTCGCGTTCGCGCGGCTGGCGATCTCCGACGCGTCATAGCGGAGGCCGACGATGGCGTTGGCGCCCAGCGCGACGGCGTGATCGACGAGCAGCTCGTACGCCTGCTGACGCGTCTGCTCGCACATCTCCGTGTAGGCGCCGATGCGCCCGCCGATGATGGACTTCAGGCCGCCCATGATCCCCTGCGCGATCGTCGGCGCGCGGACGATGATGCCGCGGACGACGCCGAGGTACATGGCGATGCGATAGCCTTCGATCGTGAACGTTGTGGTCACCGGAATGGCCATACGGCGTTCTCCTGTGCGGGACTTCGGCCGGGGGTCAGCTTACCGGCTTCCAGTCGATTACCTTCAGTTCTGCTTTTCGCTGGCCGTTCCACTCGTTGATGAGCGGCTCGAACGCAAGCCGGACGTGCCGGTGCTCGGCCAGGTGCGCGGCGCGGGCGCCCTGCCCGAACGCGATCGCCTTGCGGTAGGCGTTTTGCTGGCGGACGGTGAACTGGAGATGGGCTCCGCCGCGGCCAACGACGCGCGGGGCATCGACCAGCTCGACCGCGGCGGTTGCCAGCCGCGGGCGCGGATTCCCCTCGCCGAAGGGTGCGAGGCGTTGCATCGTGTCGACGACGCCGGTCGTCACGTCGGCGAGCGCCACCTCGTCGTCGAGGTGCAGCTTGGCACGTAGGTCGGCCGGGGTCAGCCTACGGGCGGCCTCGGCGAGGAACGCCTGGGTAAACGCGTCGATCTGGTCGGCGCGCAGGCGAATGCCGGCGGCCATCGCGTGTCCGCCGAAGCTCTCCAGGTGTTGAGCACAGCAGGCGAGTGCTTCGTGCAGCGGGAAATGCCGGACGCTGCGGCCGGAGCCTTGTCCGAGGTCGTGGTCGAGGGCGATCAGGACGGTGGGGCGGTGGAAGCGGTCGACGAGGCGGGAGGCGACGATGCCGATGACGCCGGGGTGCCAATCGGGGCTGGCGAGCACGATTCCGCGGCAGCCGGCGCGGTCGAAGCCTCTTTCGACGACCAGCGCCTCGGCCTGCGTGCGGATCTGCCGCTCCACATCCTGGCGGCGACGGTTCTCGGCGTCGAGCGTCGTTGCGATTTCGCGCGCCCGGCGGGCGTCCGCCCGCGTGAACAGCTCGACCGCGAGTTGGGCGTGCCCGAGGCGCCCAATGGCGTTCAGACGCGGCGCCAGCACGAAACCCACGTCGTAGTCGTCGTACGTCTGCTTCTCGGTCAGTCCGGACACCTCGATCAGGGCCTGTAACCCGGGATTGCGGGTCTGACGTAGATAACGGAGGCCATAGCTCGCGATGACGCGGTTCTCGCCCGTCAGCGGCACCACGTCGGCGATCAGCCCCAGGGCGGCGAAAGCGGTGGCGTCGAGCAGAAAGTCACGGAATTGCTGGGGGACGCGCGTGGCCTGTGAGAGCTCGCGGGCCAGCGCCCACGCGATCTTCAACGCGATGCCGGCACCCGAAAGATGGGGGTTCGCGCTGGCCCCGCACGCAGTCGGATGCACGACGACGTCGGCGTCCGGCAGCTTCTCCTTCGGCTGGTGGTGGTCGGTGACAATCATCTCCAGACCGAGCTGGCGGCCGCGGCGAACCTCGTCGAGCGCGGTGATTCCGCAATCGACCGTGATGACGACGTGGCCACCCTCCGCCGCGATCGAGGCCAGAGCGTCGGCGTTGACGCCGTAGCCTTCCTCGAGACGGCTGGGGATGTAGAAGTGCACGTCGGCCCCGGCGAGCTTGAGCACGTGCCAGAGGATGGCGGTCGCGGTGACGCCGTCCACGTCGTAGTCGCCGTAGATGACGATCCGCTGCTTGGCACGTACCGCCGCAGCTAACCGCTGCGCGGCGGGCACGGCGCCCGGCAGAGCGTCGGGCGGGAGCAGGGCGTTGAAGTCGGGCGTCAGGAACGGGCGCACTTCCGCCGTCGTGGTCAGGCCGCGGTTCAGCAGCAGTTGCGCCAGCAACGCCGGGATGTCTGCGTCACGCGCGAGGTTCTCCCGCGCCGGATGCGGCGGGGCAATGATCCAGTCGCGTTGATGCGGTTCGGTAGAAATCGAAAGCACCTTGTATTGCGTTATTCATCACGGAGGCCAGAACTACGAGCCATGAGGGTCTTCGTGGGCCGCAAAGAAAGATTTCTCCGTCTTCTACGTTGGCCATGAGGGGCCGGCGCTACGCAGGCGCGCCGGCCTGCAAGTACCTCTCCAACAACACGCCATACCGGCGGGCGATGGTGGCGGTGATCTTCGCGCGGTCGGTCCAGATCGCCAGGTCCAGACCACTGTGGACCGGGCAGGGCGCCGGTGGCATCGCGGCGAACAGCTCCACCGCGACGCGGATCAGGTCGACGGCGTTCGCCGTCGCGTCCTTCAGGTTACCGATGATCTCGGTGAGCAGCTCCTGACGGTTCCTGCCGGGCTCGTGCGGCTTCCAGCAATCGAAATCCGTGGCGAGCGCGACGAGCCCGTACGACAACTCGGCCTCGCGGGCCAGCTTGGCCTCGGGCATTGCGGTCATGCCGATCACGTCCCCGCCCCACTCGCGGTGCAGACGCGACTCGGCAATGCTGCTGAAGGCGGGGCCTTCCATGCAGACGTACGTGCCCTTGCGGTGCACCGTCGCGGCGATCTTGTCGGCGGCGGCGCAGAGCAGGTCTCTCATGCAGGGGCAGAACGGTTCGGCGAACTCGACGTGCACGGCGAGACCCTCGTCGAAGAAGGTTGGCGTGCGGCGCGTTGTCTTGTCGATGATTTGGTCCACGAGCACGAGGTCGCGGGGGCGAATCTCCTCACGCAGCGACCCGACCGCTCCGCTGGCGATGACATGCGTGACGCCGAGGGACTTGAGGGCGTAGATGTTCGCGCGGTAGGGGACCTGGGCTGGGTTGAAGACGTGGCCGTTGCCGTGCCGCGCGAGCAGGGCGACCTCGACACCGTGCCACGGGACGACCCGGATCGGCGTGCTGGGGCGGCCGAAGGGCGTGTCGACGTCGTGGTCCTTTCCCTCCGCGCTGCCGAAGAGGGCTTCGCCCAGGCCGGTTCCGCCGATGACGCCGATCACGCACGGTCCTCCGTGACAAGTTGTCGCGCGCAAACTCCCGTGCCGCGCCGGTGTGCATTATACGATCTGGGGAGCGAGTTGCGGGCGCGAATCACTCGACGAAGTCGAGTTCTCCGACGGCCGGCACGAGCCCAGCGGCGGCCCCGTCCGCGAGCAGGCGCCGGACGGCATCGCGGCCGCGGTCGCCGTAGTCGAGCGTCCATTCGTTGACGTACATGCCGACGAAGCGGTCGGCGAGTTGGCCATCGAGGCCACGGCCGAATTGGAGGGCGTATTTGACAGCCTCCGCGCGGTGCGAGAGGCCGTATTCGATGCTGGCGCGGATGAGGCGGGCGATCGCACGGCAGTGCTCGGGGCCGAGATCGCGGCGGATGGCGTTTCCGCCGAGGGGCAGCGGCAAGCCGGTGTGCTGTTGCCACCAGACGCCGAGGTCGACGACCAGGTGCAGGCCGAACTTGGGATAGGTGAGCTGGCCCTCGTGGATGAGGAGGCCGGCGTCGACGCGGCCGGCGGCGACCTCGTCGGGAATCTGGTCGAACATCACGACCTTCGGGACGAACGCGTCCTTGCCGAGCAGTAGTTGGAGCGTCAAGTAGGCGGTCGTCATCAGGCCGGGGATGGCGATCATGCGGCCGCGGAGTTGTTCGATCGTCAGGGGGTTCCGCACGACGACCATCGGGCCGTAGTTGTCGCCCATGCTGCTGCCGCAGGAGGTGAGGGCGTACTTATCGTGGACATAGGGGTAGGCGTGGATGCTGAGGGCGGTGACCTCGTACTCACCGCGTTGGGCACGCTCGTTGAGCGTCTGGATGTCTTCGAGGACGTGCTCGAAGCGGTAGGGGCCGGGATCGACGGCGCCGCAGGCGAGGCCGTAGAACATGAACGCGTCGTCGGGGTCGGGGCTGTGGGCCAAGCGAACGCGCATCGCCGCTCCTCGCCGGAATGTGGAGTACGCCGGCGCGGGAGCATACCCGACATCGCGGGCGGGCGGGAGCGGCAGGGCCCGCGGATCGTGCTATCCGCCGCCGGTCGAGCTGTTAGACGATGAGTTGCTCGAGGACGAGCTACTCGACGAGTTGGCGCTGTTGATCGTGAAGACGCCTGTCACGAGGCCGTCGAGGACGCCTTGCAGGCCCGCTTGGATCTGCGGGAAGGCGGCCTGCTTGAAAGCGCGGGTGGCCTCGTCGCCGCACTGGATGTCAAGGAGCAGGGGGGCGGCGGCGAGCGCGACGAGTGCGCGGAATGCGCGGGACCTGCGCCCGCGGGACCTGCTTTGGGTGGTGCGTGTCGGTGAGGTACTCATGATAAACTCCGTGGGCCGTGGTACTTGGTCTGGCCTGGCTGCGAGGCGGGCTCGCGGGGCCGGCCGGCCAGCAGGTTGACGTGCAAGCTGCATACCGTGTCCGGCCGGTGGTCGCGAGCGCGGCGGATTGTGCGTAGACTAGACAGGTGAGGGTGCCCCACGGTTCGTGTGGGGGCAATTGGCACATGGCAGACGTCATTTCGAATACGGGACGCGTTTACCTGCGCTGGGCGCTGACCGAGGGCGTTGGGCCGCTGACGTTCTCGCGGCTACTCATCCAGTTCGGCGACGCCGAGCGGGCGCTGGGGCTGTCGGCGAGCGCCCTCAAGGCGGTGAAGGGGATCGGCGACGACAAGGCGGGCAAGATCGCCCGCGGACCGGACGAAACCGAGGTGGAACGGGAGATCGAGTCGGCGGAGGAGCACGGCGTGCGGATCATCTGCCGCGCGGATCCGGACTTTCCGGAAGGGCTGAAGCGGATTCCCGATGCGCCGATCATCCTCTACGTCAAAGGCGAGCTACGGCCGACCGACGCCATCGCACTGGCCGTCGTCGGCAGCCGGCGGTGCACGATCTACGGTAGCGAGCAGGCACGCCGGTTCGGCGAGCTGCTGGCGGGGGCCGGCCTCACGGTGGTCAGCGGGCTGGCGCGCGGCATCGATGCGTTCGCCCACCACGGGGCGGTGGACGCCGGCGGGCGGTCGATCGCCGTGATGGGGCGCGGGCTTACAGAAATCTATCCGCCGGAGAACGCCGCCCTCGCCGCGAAGGTCCTGGAGAGCGGGGCGTGGGTGACCGAGCTGCCGATGGAGGCGACGGTGCGGGCGGAGAACTTCCCCGGCCGGAATCGGATCATCGCCGGGATGACGCTGGGCACGCTGGTGGTCGAGGCTGCGCAGCGCAGCGGGGCCCTGATCACGGCCCGGCTGGCCAGCGAGTACAACCGGGAAGTCTTTGCGATTCCCGGCCGCGTGCAGGACCCCATGTCGATTGGGACCAATGCGCTGATCCGCGACGGGGCGGCGAAGCTCACGACCTGCTTGGAAGACATCCTGGACGAGTTGGGCGAGGTCGGGGCGCGGCTCCGGCCGGCGCCGGTGGCCGATATGCACGCTCGACGGGAGGGCGAGGCTCCCGCCGAGCCGCGGGGGGCCGCGCAACCAGCGCCCAGCCTGCAGCTTTCCGCCGCCGAGTCGCGGGTTTATGGCGTCGTCGGGTATGATCCATTGCTGCAGGACGCGGTGTTCCGCGCGGCGGAGTTGCCGCCGGGGGAGGTTCTGGCGGCGCTGACGGCATTGGAGTTGAAGGGTCTGCTAAGGCGCCTGCCGGGCAACCTGGTCGTGCGGCGCGGACTGGCCTAGCCGGCCGATCGCCATGAACTACCTCTCGCACTTCGTATACAACCATGAGATCCGAGGCTTGGCGGCTACGCCCTACTTTGCCATGGGTGTTGTGTTGCCGGACCTGTGGCTGCGTTTTTCACGCCAGCGGCGACTCCGCTGGCGGGNNAGCCAACGGACCCGGTCGACGCGGCTCTGCGTGCCGGTCTGCTGAATCACGTCGAGGTGGACCGGTCGTTTCATGTCCTGCCGACGTTTCTCCGGTGGCAACAAGCACTTAAGGCTGGCGTGAACGGTTCCGGTGTGCATCCGGCGCTTGTTGACTTCGTGGCGCACGTGGCGATCGAGCTGGTGATGGATCACCACTTGGTGCAGGCCGCGCCCGCCCGCGTCGAGCAGTTCTACGAGCTGCTGGCCGAGTGCGATTCGGGCGTTGTGGCCCAGCGCGTGGCGGTGCTCGGGGCGGTCAAGACGCATGGCCTGGATGACGTGGTGCGGCGGTTCGTGGAACGTCGGTTTCTCCGTTACTACCGTGCGTGGGGGGGGCTTGCGGACGTGGTTCGCATCCTGCTGGCTCTGGCGCAGATGCCGGCGGTGCCGGAGGCGATGCTCGAGGGGGTGTTTGCGCGGGCGGTGCGGGTGGTGCGGCCCGAGGCCATCTGGGTGGCGCTGGCGGAGCCAGGAATCGCGCCGGCGACGAGCGCAATAGTCCGATAACTGCGGACGTTTGGGCGCGCACGGAGTGGAACTCGTGCGGTGGGCCGTGCGGCGGAAAAGGATTGATCCGCCCGAACCATTCCTCTATACTGGCGTTATCGTTAAGGAGCGTGGGAGTTAGAGGTGGAGGCGGAGTTGGAGTCGGAGGTGGAAGTGCTTGCCCCTCGCCCGCCCGGGATGCGCTGCGCCGGGGACGGCGTCTGAGTTCATCCGGTCTCCCCGCACTTCGGAGTGTAAGCTCGGTCTTGGCGTATCTGTAACCATCTAAAGGAAGAGGAGACAGCGATACACACAAGTGGGTCCCATCTCACGTGAGACGGTCGTGACCGGCGCCTCAGCCGGTACGGCTTGGTTCTTGTAAGCAAATCAGCGGATGGTTGAGCAGCAGGAAACAGTGAATCGCCAGCGAATGAATCGAGCGCCCCATGGCACTCTCGCGTGGGCCGCTCGCATCGATATTCGTTGGGAAGCCGCGCGCGGGCCGAGGATTGGACTGGGCCGCGCGGGGCTGAGGGACTGAGGCAGGGTTGCGAGAAAGTTTCAGGGTTCTTTCTAAGGAGTCACATGATGGTGAGGAGTAAGAGGATATGGGCGGCGGCCGCCATCCTCCTGTGTACCGGCCTCGTGTTGGCGTTAGCGCCGACCGGCCAGAAGCTGCCGGCGAAAGCAGCGGTTAAGGCGGTACCGGTGAGTGTCTTGGACGGTGCGCAGGGCCTGCAGAAGGCTAGCGACAAGGCGAAGGTCGGCACGGCCAAGGTCAAGCCCATTGTGGGCCAGAGAGACCTCGGCGCGACGCAAGCTGCGGTGCCCGACGCGAAGATCGCCGCGGCCGAACAGGCTGCGGCCGCACAGGCCGCCGCAGAGCAGGCGGTAGTCGACGCGAAGAAGGCCGCCGATGCACAGGCACTCGAGGCGGAGCAAGCCAAGGCCGCCGAGCTGCAACCGGCCGAAGAGTACAAACCGGTTGTTGACGAGCCGCTCGACCCCGGCCTCGACCTGGGAACGGTCGACCCCGGTCTCGGCGCGGTGGAAGTTGCGGGCGGCGAGTCCCGCGCCGCGTGCGCCGGCGAGGTGGTTACAGGCATCGGGTCGGGCACGGCCCGCATGTACCCCCTGGATGCGTATTATTACTACACGCGGACGATGTCTCTGATCAAACGATCGGAGATCGTCGGCTGCGATCCTAGCGTGATCGAGAAGATTTCGATTCAGATCACCACCGCCCAGACATCGGCGGCGATGACGAACATCGAAATCCGCATGTATAAGACGACCGCGACGACGGTCCCGACCACCTGGAACGGCACCGGGACGCTGGTTTATTCCGCGCCCAGCCTCCAGATGACCCCGGTCGGCTGGAAGGAATTCGACATCACGGACTTCACCTGGGACACCGATAACCTGATGATCACGTGGCAGGCCCAGGGCCCGTCCGTGAGCGGGTATCCGTACTATGAGTACAGCTCCCCGGGCTTCCCCACGGGTTCCTATCCGCAGTGCTATATGAGCAGCGATAGCTCGTTCGGCACGACGATGACCACCGTGGCCACTCGGGTGCTGTACAAGCTCAAGTTCCCGGGCTCGACGCCGACTGGCGCCTGCTGCCTGGGCACGGGCACGTGCTCGATAGCGACCCAGGCCGACTGCGGCACGGCGTACGGCACGTACGCGGGCAACAACACGGTTTGCGCTCCGAACCCGTGTGTGCAGCCCTGCAATTTGACGTGCAACGTCGCGGACACGCCCGAAGGCGAGACCTGCGGCGGCACTAGCACGAATGGCGGCTGCAACCAGACGCCAAACACGTTCCAGCCCATTACGTGCGGCACGACGATTTGCGGCACGGCCTGGGCGAACGCGGGCACGCGCGATACCGACTGGTACTCGTTCACGCTGGCGACCCCGTCGCTCGTAGCGTGGACGGTCACCTCCGAGTTCCCGTCCGCGAACTACATCATCAGCGGCACGTGCGCGTCGCCGGTGATCAGCGCGGCGTACGGCGGCAACTGCACGCCGGTTACCGTGTACGCAGCGCTCAACGCCGGGACGTACTGGGCATTTGTGTCCACCGGCACCAGCGCGGGCGCCATCTATGGTGGCTGGCCGTGCTCAGCGGTGGGGAACGAATACGAGGCGACGCTGACGTGTACGCCGTACTATTGCGCGTCGTATTCGACGAGTACGGCCGACGAGACGATCAAGAACGTCACGCTCGGCACGATCAATAACACGACGACCGATTGCGACACGTACAACTACTTCGGATACCTGTCGACGACGCTGCAGGCCGGGTTCAGCTACCCGCTGAGCGTCACGATCGGCGATTGCGAAAACGCGACCTGCTACAGCAAACGAGCCGTGGCCTACGTCGACTGGAACCACGACCTGGTCTTCAATCAGGCCACGGAGAAGGTGTGGAGCTCCGGGCAGTTGACCAGCACGCCGTGCCCGGATCAGGTGCTTAGCGGGTCGGTGGCGGTACCGGTCACAGCCACGCTGGGACCGACGATCATGCGCGTGATCGTGGTCGAGGGCACGAACGCCAACGATCCGAACGCGTGCGGCACGTACTCCTACGGTGCGACCGAGGACTACACGATCAACGTGGTCGCTCCGCCGCCGGTAGGAGCCTGCTGCGACGGGAGCGGCGGATGCACCGTCGTCTACGCCGTGAACTGCCTGTCGCCCAGTGTGTACAAGGGCGACGGCACGATTTGCACGCCGAATCCGTGTGTGGGCGCTTGCTGCTTCCCGGATGGGTCGTGCCTGCTACTGACCCCGGCGGCTTGCACGGCGAGCTACCACGGCGACGGCACGGTTTGCGGCCCGAATCCCTGCCCGCAGCCTGGGGCCTGCTGCCCGCTGACGGGCATTTGCTACATGAGCACTGCGGTCGGCGGCAATTGCGCCGCGGGTGATTTGTACAAGGGCGACGGCACTGTGTGCACGCCGAATCCTTGCCCGCTGCCTGGGGCGTGCTGCTCGCCGCTGGGCGTGTGCTACATGAGCGACTTCATCGCTCCTGGCGATTGCCTCGCGGGCGACGTGTACAAGGGTGACGGCACGGTTTGCACGCCGACTAATCCTTGCCCGCAGCCTGGGGCGTGCTGCTTTGCCGACGCGAGCTGCTCTTACCTGGCGGATTGGGCCTGTGCGGCCGCTGGCGGGACGTTCAAAGGCGCCGGCACGACGTGCGCGAACACGCTCTGCCCGGTGCTCCTGTTCAGCTTCCCCATGGACACCGATCCCGGCTGGACGACCGAAGGACAGTGGGCGTTCGGGCAGCCTCTGGGCGCGGGCGGCGACCCCGCCAGTGGGCATACCGGCCTTTACGTCTACGGGTACAACCTGGCCGGTCAATACGCCGCCAGCATTCCGGCGTACAACCTGACGACGCCGGCCTTCAACTTCACCGGTTACATGAACATCGAGTTGCGTTTCTGGCGGTGGCTGGGTGTTGAAAGCAGCACCTACGACCACGCCCGCATCCTGGTGTCCACGACCGGCACCGAGGAGTCGTGGGTCGAGCTCTGGTCCAACCCCTCGACCAGCATCATTGAGACCGCGTGGTCGTTCCAGAGCTACACCCTGCCGGCCCAGTTCAACAATCAGCCCGCGGTTTACATCCGCTGGGTCATGGGCCCCGTGGACACAAGCGTCCAGTACAGCGGCTGGAACATCGACGACGTGGCGATCTACGGCGCGGTGATTCCGCCGGTTGGCGCTTGCTGCACCGGCGCGACGTGCGCGATTCTGTCGGCGTACGATTGCAGCCAGATCTCCGGCTCGTACAAGGGCAACGGTACGGTTTGCAGTCCGAATCCGTGCATCGGCGCTTGCTGCTACCTGGATGGGTCCTGCACGCTGGGGTTGCCGTCGGACTGCACCGGCGGCACCTACCACGGTGACGGCACCGTTTGCTCGCCGAATCCGTGCCCGCAGCCTGGGATGAACTGCGGCAATCCGTTCCTGCTCTCGCTGACGCCGGGCTTCGGCACCTTCACGCTGTCGAACCACACCACGTGCGGCATGGGCAATGACTACGCCGACACGTGCCTGGGCTACTACGACGGCGGTGAGGATACGCTGTACAAGATCACGATCACGGCCGACATGTGTCTCACCGTGACCCTTGATCCGCAAGGTACGACGTACCCCGGATTCGCGCTGGCGAGCACTTGCCCGCCGGGCGCGACGGGCTGCATCATCCTCATGACGGAGTCCGGGAGTGCGGTGATGACGAGCCCCGCGACGGCACTAGCCGCGGGCGTGTACTACCTGATGGTGGACACGTGGCCGTCACCGACCTGCATTCCGGCGTACAACCTGACGTTCGCCGAGTGCCCGACGGGTGCTTGCTGCCTCGGCTCGGTTTGCACGCAGAACTATGGCCCGCAGTGCGTGGCCGCGGGCGGCACGTACCTCGGCGACCTTAGCACGTGCAGTCCGAATCCGTGCTTGACCGGTGCCTGCTGCGTGGGCACGTTGGGCGCGTGCCAGAATTCGGACGAAGCCGGGTGCGTCGCTTTGAGCGGCGTCTACCACGGCGGCGTGACCTGCGCGACCTTCACCTGTCCGATCGAGGGCAACAACTGCCAGTTGCCGATCGTGGTGACTCTGCCGGCGCAGTTGAATTACACCGACGCGAACCAGACCACGTGCGGGCGCGGCAACGACTACGCCGACACGTGCCTGGGCTACTACGACGGTGGTGAGGACATTATCTACCACCTGATCGTGACCGAGCCGATTTGTGCGACGTTCACGGCGACCGGTAACGGTAGCACCAACAACTGGGTCGGTATCGCGATCGACAGTGCCTGCCCGCCGGGCGCCACGTGCCTCGCGAGCGCGAACAGCAGCTCTGGCACCGTGGCGACGATCAGCAGCCTGACGTTGGCCGCGGGCACGTACAGCCTGATGGTGGATTCGTGGCCGACGCCGAACTGCCTGACCAGCTTCACGCTGACCATCGTGGGCTGCCCGCGCGGTGCGTGCTGCCTGGCCGGCCAGCCGCTCGGTTGTGCGGTCATGTACCAGAGTGTGTGCACGGCAGCCGGCGGCGCCTTTGGCGGCAACGGCTCAGCGTGCAGCGGCAATGACTGCAACACCAACGGCACCGACGACACCTGCGACATCCTGGGTGGTATGGCCGACTGCAACACCAACGGCATCCTGGATGTGTGCGAAATCGCCGCGAATCCGGCGCTGGACGCCGACTTGAACGGCATCCTGGATTCGTGCCAGCCGGACTGCAACACGAACGGTGTCCCCGATTCGTGCGAAGTGGCAGGCGGCTGTGCGACGGGTAACTGCTACTCGTACTATCCGACCTACTGCGGCCTGCTGGCGGACTGCCAGCCGGACGGCATTCCGGATATCTGCCAGTTGAGCAAGGACCGGACCAACCTGGTTCAGGATCCCAGCTTTGAGGCGGGTACGACGAATCCGTTCTGGACCGCGACTTCGACCAACTACGGTACGCCGCTGTGCGATACGGCGGGCTGTGGCACGGGCGGCGGGACGGCCGCTCCGCGGACTGGGCTCATCTGGGCTTGGTTCGGCGGGTGCGGCTCCACCTGCACGTTGCCTGAGGTCGCGTCGCTGCAGCAGACCATCGTAATCCCGAGCAGCCCGTCGGCGACGCTGGAGCTCTATCTCTGGATCGGCGCCGCGAGCGGCGACGGAACCGACTACTTCAAGGTGATGATGGACGGCAACGTCGTCTTCACGGCGCTCGAGAACAACCCGACCTATGCCGGCGGCTACACGCTGGTGTCCGTCAACGTCTCGAGCTACGCGAACGGCGGCAGCCACGTCCTGCGGTTGGAAGGCGCGCAGAACACCGCGACGGCCACCAACTTCAACGTGGACGATGTGTCGCTGACCACCGGCGCCGCCGGCGGGGACTGCAACCACAACGGCATCCCCGACGAGTGCGAGTTGTATAGCAAGAGCCGTGTCGTATTGCAGTATGACGATGGGTCCAGCGAGGACGCGCTCGGCAACGCAAGCTACGAGCACGAGATCTACTGGATTCACCACTTCGCGACTGCGAATCCTGGGACGATCCAGGGTATCCAGACCTGCTTTGGCTACTTCGGCGGCACGACGCCGGGTGTCAACGCGGGCGATACGTTCTACGTCTACGTCTGGAGCGACGCGAACGGCGACGGCCAACCGAGCGACGCCGTTCTGCTGGGCATGGCCAGCGGCTCGGTCGCGGCCGGCAGCATCGGAACCGACGTGCTCCAGACCGTCGCGATGAACGTGAACGTTGGCACCAGCTTCTTCATCGGTGCGAGCGTGCACGTGCTGACCGGCGGCTATGCGGCCGCGATGGATACAGACGTACCGGCGCCGGGTAGCCAGGCGTGGGGCGGGTACAAGGCGAACACGGGCACGTTTGTGCCGATCGATCCGAACACGTTCGCCACGGATACCACCACGTTCTTCAATGCGGCTACGGAGGGGTTCCCGGCGAACTGGATGCTGCGTGCGCAGATCACCTTCGGCGCCCCGCCGAACGACTGCAACCAGAACGGCATTCCGGATGAATGCGATATCCAGGTCGCCTTCGGCGGCTTCTGCCCGGGCACGGTGTATCCGCCGTGCGATACGGATTGCAACCACAACGGCAAGCCCGACCACTGCGAGAAGTGCGGTGATCTGAATGGCGACGGCAACGTCGACCAGTTGGATTACTGGACGATGCTCGACGCATTCGGGCGTTGTACGCCGGATGTCCGGTACACGGCCGCCGCCGCGATGGACATCGACGGCGACGGTTGCATCGGCTTGGCGGACTACCAGGCGTGGTTCTGCTGCTACAAGACGTATGCGGGCAAGGCCTTCGTGCCCCCGCCGACGCCGAAGCCGCAGGCCAAGACCCCAACGGCGCTCCAGGCGCAGCCGGTTCCGGTGACCCCCGTGGCGCCGGCGCCGAAGGTTCGCTAGTTCCTGATCGACCGGGTTCCGCCGGCGGCTACGCGCCGCCGGCGGCCCGGTCGCGACGGGCGTGAGCCCGATTGTTGCGAGTTAACGAGTGAGGAAGGACTGCTCAACAGGAGGATAAGGTATTATGAGATTAGCTCTGTACTGTAGTGTGTTGCTCGGACTGCTCGCCGGTCCGGCGTTGGCCGGGACAATCGACGTGTACGTCGTCCCGGCGAGTCAAAGTGTCAACATCTCGGCCGGCACCGCGACGGTGAACCTGGTTGCGAACATTCCGGTTACGGATCCGCTGATCGCGTTCGGGCTGGATCTGGACCTCACCGGCTCGAGCGTGACGTATGGCGGCGCCGCGGTCGACGGATTTTTCGATGCCGCGTACGCTCCGGACGGTGACGGCCTTGCCGGATTGGTGCATGTCCCGCCAGGGTCCATCACCGGCAACGGCATCGTGCTGGCGACGATCACGCTGAACCTGGTGAGCCTGGGCACCACGCAACTCATGCCCGGCTACACCATCGGCGACGTGTTCGAGGGTCTGTCGACGCCGACGGGTTTCAACGCCGGTGCGTTCTTCCCGGGTACGATCGAGGTCACGCCGGAGCCGGCCGCACTGGCCCTCCTGGGCCTCGGCCTGCTGCTCCGTCGGCGCTAGTCATTGGAGCCGCAACCGTCTACCCGAACGGCGGCGGTTGAGGCAGCGAAGTGAAACGAACCGNNGAAGCGCGGTTCTCTCTTGCGCGCGGAGGGCCGCGCTGCCGGCCGGGATCCGCGGCGTCCCGCGCCGACGAGTGCGGCGAGGCCACAGCCGATTCGCACGCGAGTCTTGGGGATGATCGGGGGCGATTTGTTTCGCTAAGGCCGAGCGGCTTCGCACACCCCCGATAAACACGGCGCGCTCTTGTTTGCGCGGTCGGCGGTCGGTATACTATGGCTATTAGAGTCTCAACAGAGATGCTTGCTTACTAGAGATTCGGCCGGTCTTCGACTGAGTGGGCATGGTATAGGGGGATGAGCGCGCTTCCAGTTTTGCCGGGTGCCGCCAGGACACCTGGGTGTCTGTTGGCCTGCGCAGCGGCGGCGCGATTGGCGCTTGCCAGGAAGGAGTCACCCCCCATGACGAGTCGCTTCTTTGGGGTCGCAGTCGCTCTATTGGGGGTTATGGTGTCCGCGGAGGCTGCGGGCTGGCGACTGGCGCGGCAAACGCAAATCCAACAGTACGGCGTGTCTCCGGGGGTCTGGTCGGGCACAGCGGCATACACAGTCGCCTCCGGCGGCACGGTCATGTTCTACAATGGGACGACGTCGGTGCAGGTTTATCCCGGAGCGGCGTCCAACTACGAGCCGACCGCCGTCGCCGGGCTGGTGGTTTGGCGAAATCGGGCCGCCGGCGCGACAGCGGACGACATTCTGCTCTGGAATGGACAGGCGGTCGTCAATCTGACCAATTCGCCGACGGTGAACGACCTCTTCCTGTCGCTCGGTAGCAATGGCGACCTGATCTGGAGCCAGAACGGGACGGACCTGACCTATCGCTACGCGGCCACCGGTACGATCGTCCCGCTGGGGGTGCGCGGCCAGCAGGCGTCCCTCTATATGGCGCCCGGCAACGTGCCGACCTACGCCTACCAGGACCCGAATACGTTCGAGGTGAAGTACTTTGACGGGGCCACCACGCACATCCTGGGGCCGGGCGAGCATCAGGGGGCCCGCCCCTCGCTGTGGAACGGCGCCGTGGCGTGGGTCGGGACCGGACAGGGCACGGACATGGCCCGCTACGAGATCTTCTTCTGGAAAGCCGGGCAGACGCAGCGTATAACCAATGACGACGCCGTCAACGGCATCGCTGATCTGATGCCGCGCGTCTGGAATGACCTGGTCCTGTGGGCACGCTGCCCCACCAGCTTGGCGTCTCCGAAGCTGTTTCTGTGGGACGGAACCACGACGACGCAGCTCACCACGGCTTCGTACAAGTACCCTAGCTTCCACGACGGTTGGGTGGGCTATTCGGACAGTGAGTGGCTCTACTTGGCGCGGCTCTTCCGGCGCGGCGACATGAACTGCGACTACGCAATCGACGCGGGCGACATCGCGCCGTTCCATCTGGCCGTTACCGACCCGAACGCCTACGCCGCCGCCTATCCGAATTGCGACCGCAACAACGCGGACATCAACGGCGACGGCGCCATCAACGCGACCGACGTCAGTCTATTCTGGGCGCTGCTGGGCGCGACCGACTGCAACGCAAACTGGGTTGCCGACGATCAGGACCTGGAACAGTGTGCAGGCAGCCCGTGGTGCGGGGACTGCAACGGCAACGGGATTCTCGACGTGTGCGACATTGCGAGCGGGCACAGCCAGGACTGTAACGGCAACGGCGTCCCCGACGAGTGCGAGTTCGCGGGGCACGACTGCAATAGCAACGGAATCCTGGACGAGTGCGACATTGCCCACGCGACGTCTCAGGACGCCAACCACAACGGTATTCCCGACGAGTGCGAGGCGCCGCCGCTGTGTGCCGGCGATATGAACTGCGACGGCCGGGTGACGTTTACGGACATTGATCCCTTCGTGGCAGCGCTGATGGGCGAGTCCGCCTGGGCGCACACGTGTCCGTGGCTGGACGCCGACTGCAATCATGACGGTCGCGTCACGTTTGCGGACATCGATCCATTCGTGGCCTTGATTGGTACGACCTGCCGGTAAGGGCCGTCGCGCCGCGGTCAGCGCCGGCGAGACCGGCTACAGAAGTTCCACATCCAACACGTTCGCCAGCGGCTTGAGCGACGCATACAGTTGTGTGAACGCGTCGAAGTCGAGCGACTGCTGGCCGTCGGAAAGGGCGCTCCGCGGATCGGGGTGGACCTCGACGAGGAGCCCGTCCGCGCCGGCGGCGAGCGAAGCGCGGGACATCGCCGGCACGTACTCCGCCCGTCCCGTGCCGTGGCTGGGGTCGATGAGCACCGGTAGATGCGAGAGGTGCTTGATGACCGGCACGATCGACAAATCCAGCGTATTGCGCGTATGGTCGGCAAACGTCCGTACGCCGCGCTCACACAGGATCACGCGGCGGTTGCCGCCGCTCATCAGGTACTCGGCCGCCAGGAGCCACTCCTCGACGGTGGCCGCCATGCCGCGTTTCAGCAGGACCGGTTTCCCGGCCTTGGACAGGCGGCGCAGCAGAGCGTAGTTTTGCATGTTCCGCGTGCCGACCTGGAGCACGTCGGCGACCTCCTCGACGCGATCGACGTTGTCCGTGTCGAGTACCTCGGTCACGATGCCAAGGCCGGTCTCCGCCTTGACCTGCGCCAGAATCCGCAGCCCTTCGGTGCCCAGCCCCTGGAACGCGTAGGGGCTGGTGCGCGGCTTGTAGGCGCCGGCCCGCATCAGCTTGACGCCGCGGGCGGACAGGAACTGGGCGGATTCGATCATCATCTTCTCGTTCTCGACGGAGCACGGGCCGGCGATGACCGTGAAGCCGTGCCCGATCCGTGAGCCGGCGATCGGAAAGACGCTTGGCTCCGGGTGCGTTTCCCGTGAAACGAGCTTGTACCCCACGGTGATACGGACAACGTCCTCGACGCCCGGCATCATCAGCAACGTCTCGCGGCCCTCCGGACCGCGGTTTCCGGTGATGCCGATGGCCGTCCGCAGGGCCCCGGGGATCACGTGCGGGCTGTACCCCAACTGGCGGATCCGGTCGGCGACGGCGTCAATCTGGGCCGGCGTCGCGTTGGCGTGCATCACGACGAGCATGGCGAACTCCTGAACGGCGCTCCAGCGGCGAATCGCGCAAGCCTTGCCGCCTGCCGCAGCGAGGCCGTACGGCGGGCAGCGTACCACGCCAGCCCCCGGGCCTCCAAGGGTCCGGCCCGGCCGGCGACGGCGCTGATCCGCCGGGGATTGCCAGTGCCTGACCCCGGTAGCTGGTCGCCGCGGGCGATTCGCGGGCGTGCCTGACGCGGCCAGAATCGGCGGACCTTTGCGCAGAACTTGCGGAGGGTCGTGCTGGTAGCCGATCTGGTAGTATAATCGTTTACCACGCATGGCGTGCGCGACTCACACGGGAGTGCGGTATGAGATTGCCTCTGGGCACCGTATTGGTGGCTTTATTGGTCGTTACGGTTGGTGGGCGGCCCGCGTACGCCCAGGGGTTCGTGCACGGCTCGCAGGAGTTGGTCAGCCACCATAACACGAATGGTTCGTCGTCCCTCCTGGAGGGGGGGGCGACCGCGACCGGTCGGGCTCGCTCGCTGCAGGCCACGAACCGACAGATGTCGCTGTTCGGTCATGACGATTTCGAGTACATGCGGGGAGCGCGGGCAGGAGGGGGTGGCCCGATGCTCGGCATAGCGCAGGTCGGTTTGTACAACACCCTCTCTGCGCCCGCCGGAGGGCCGCTGTCAGCGTTTCAGAATCGCACCGGCGAGTTGACGTCGCTGTCTGGGCTGGGTGCGGCGCAGAACCTGCAGTTGCCGATTCCGGGCGTCGGAGCGGGGGGGCTGCCGACGTTGGGTGCCGCGGAGTACACGCCGCGCCCCAAGACGACGCCGTTCGAAGATTATTTCGGCCTGACCCCGGTCCGGCCTGCGCAGCCGAAGGGCACCCAGCCAGCCTTCAAGAGCGTGGTTTCCGAGATGGAGCGGCAGAATGCCGAGCGTCGGCGGACCGACGAGCGGGAGGGGATCGCGTTGTTCAAGGCGGCGACGGTGGAGGCCCGGGATGCACGCACCGGCCGCTACCCGAATTGCCGCGACTGCGAGTTGAGCCTGTTGAAGGCGAAGCAGAAGCTGGCTCTGGCGCGTGACCTCGGCGTACAGACGGCCCTGCCGTGCATGCTGCTGACGCACATTACGCTGCAGGAAGAGCAGCCCACATTGGCGATCGTATACCTTCGCGAGGCCTTTGAGCGCGACCCAAACCTGTTTTCTGAGGGCGCCGCAGCGTTGAACCAGTACTTCGGTGACGCCCGCGAGGGCGGACGGTCCGGCGCGCTCGATTTCGACATGCGGCGGTATTTGCAAACGGGGGATGCGAATCCGGGGGCCGCGGAGGCCCACGCGCTGTCGGCGTACTGTGCGTGGCGGCTCGGTGACACGGCGCGCCTGCGCGACGAGGCGCAGAAGGGCATCGACCTCCTGGCAGCCCAGCCAGCCCAGGCGGAGCATTGGATGAGCTTCCTGGTAACGCTGCGGGCTGCGCGGCCCTAGTTCGCGGTGGCTGCGCATAACGTGGCGACCCGGCTGCGGACGCGCATCGGACCGCACCCAGGTGGAAGCGACCCGACTGGACACGGGAATGCGAGTATGAATCGAGAGGCAGAGCGATCCGCGGGGGCCGCGTGGCGCGATTGGGCGTACTCGCGCCGCCCGCTCCTGAGCATCGCGGCGCACGCTGGCCTGTTTCTCGTCGCTTGGGTGCTGGCGTTCGGGTTGGCCTACAACTTCAAGGGTTCGCCGACGCTGGGCTGGCCGATTCTGTGGATCAAATCGCTGTTTGTGAGCGTGCCGCCGTCGCCGGCCGGTGCGCCGGACTGGTTTCTCCAGTTCTGTCTCCCGTTGCTGGTACCGTTGCTGGTCATCAAGCTGAGCGTGTTCGTCGTCATGGGGCTGCACCGTGCCGCGTGGCGCTATGTGGGCTTGCGCGACGTGTTCGCCGTGGCGCGGGCCGCGTGGTGGAGCTTCTTCGCCGTCTTTCTCCTGTACTATGGGTTGCAGAACGCGGGCTGGCTGGGCCTGCACACGCCGATCTTCAGCGACAAGTTCCCTGATTCTGTGTTCGTGCTGGACTTCGCCGGCACGATCGCGCTGGTCTGCGGCGCCCGCCTGGCGGTGCGCCTGTATCACGAGGAGGTGCGTCCCGCGACGGACACGGCTCCGCCGAAGCTGCTCGTGCTGGGCGCGGGCAACGCGGGCGAAAACGTGGTGCGCGAGATCCTGCGGATGCCCGTGACGCGCTACCGCGTCGTCGGGTTCCTCGACGATGACCGCGCCAAGCACGGGGCGCAAATCCACGGCGTCGAGGTCCTCGGGCCCATCGAGGATGTGAAGGCGGTCTGCGCGGAATACGGGGTGGACGAGATTCTGATCGCGATGCCCTCGGCGACGCGCGAGCGCCTGCGCCGGGTGGTCGAGCTGTGCCAGGGGGCGAACCTGCGCTACAAGACGGTGCCGGCCCTGGCCGACCTGATCGAAGGGCGGGCCTCGGTCAAGGAGATCCGCGACGTCGAGATCAACGACCTGCTCGGTCGAGCGCCGGTCCAGCTCGACCAGGAGGGCATTGCGCGGTTCATCCGCGGACGGGCGGTCATGGTGACGGGCGCCGGCGGGTCGATCGGCTCGGAGCTGTGCCGCCAGATCGCCCGCTTCGAGCCGCTGCGGCTCGTGCTGGTGGAGCGGGCCGAGCCGAACCTCTTTCCGATCGACCGCGAGCTGCGGGCCAGCTTCGCCCGCATCGACGTGATGCCGTACGTCGCCGACGTCGGCGACGAGCGGCGCATGGAGGCGATTTTCCGGAAGGAGCACCCCAGCGCGGTCTTCCACGCCGCCGCCCACAAGCACGTCCCGATGATGGAGCACAATCCGGGCGAGGCGATCAAGAACAACATCCGCGGGACACGAACCGTGGCGGACGTTGCGACGCGGTTCGGCTGCGAAAAGTTCGTCATGATCTCGACGGACAAGGCCGTGAATCCCACCAGCGTCATGGGCTGCTCCAAGCGGGTGGCCGAGATGTACATCCAGGGTCTGGACGCCCGCTCGGAGACCCAGTTCGTCACCGTGCGTTTCGGCAACGTGCTCGGCAGCAGTGGCAGCGTCATCCCCATCTTCCGCGAGCAGATCGCCCGCGGCGGCCCGGTGACGGTGACACACCCGGACATGGTGCGCTACTTCATGACCATCCCCGAGGCCTCGCAACTGGTGCTGCAAGCGGCTTCGATGGGCCACGGCGGCGAGATCTTCGTGCTCGACATGGGCGAGCCGGTCAAGATCGTCGACATGGCCCGCGAGATGATCACGCTTTCCGGCTTCCGCCCCGACGTCGACATCAAGATCGAGTTCTGCGGCATCCGCCCCGGCGAGAAGCTCTATGAGGAACTCGCGATCGACGGGGAGGGCGTCTCCCGCACGGCACACCCGAAGGTCGGGATTTGGAGGATCATCCCGACGGACTGGGATTGGCTGATCGGCCAGATGGACGCCCTTGTCGGCGACGCCGACGGCATGACGCACGATAGCGCGCGCCGGAGGCTGAAGGAGATCGTGCCGGAATTCTGTCTGGAACCCTCGGCCGAGCCCGCGCGGCCGGCCCGGGACAACCAGCTTGCATCCGCGGCCCCGCGCGTCGCGCCGGCCTAGGGGCCGCGGGCGCGCATCGTCTAAATCCCCCACGTTCCGGTATACTCCCCCACATGCACAAACGTGTGGCCATCCTCGGCTCGACTGGGTCGATCGGGCGTTCCGCACTCGAGGTCGTCGCCGCACTCCGGGACGAGATCCGGATAGTTGGGCTGGCGGCGCGGCAGGAATGGCGTCTGCTCGCCGAGCAGGCGCGCCGGTTCAACGTCGAGTACGTGGCCATCGCGGATGAGCGCCACCGGGACAACCTGCGGAGCCAGTGCCCTGAGCAGACGCACATGCTGGCGGGTGCCGGCGGGCTGGTCGAGCTCATCGAACGCTGCGAGCCGCGTTTCGTACTTGCGGCCGTCGTCGGCGCCGCAGGATTGCCAGCTACGCTGGCCGCGGTGGAGCGCGGGATTGACGTGGGGCTGGCTAACAAGGAATCGCTGGTCGTCGCCGGGGCTGTGCTGATGCCGCTCGTGCAGCGCAGCGGCGCCGCCCTGATCCCGGTGGACAGCGAGCACTCGGCGATCTTCCAGGCCTTGCAGGCCGGGCGGCGGGAGGACGTGCGCCGAATACACCTGACGGCTTCGGGTGGGCCGTTTCGCGAGTGGCCGCGGGAGCGGCTCGCGGAAGTGACCTTGGGCGACGCGCTGAATCATCCGACCTGGTCGATGGGGCCGAAGGTCACGATCGACAGCGCGACGATGATGAACAAGGCGCTGGAGATCGTGGAGGCGCACTGGCTGTTCGGGCTGTCGGCGGAGCAAATCAACGTCCTGATCCACCCCGAGTCGATCGTGCACTCGATGGTCGAGTTCTGCGACGGCTCGCTGATTGCCCAGCTCGGTACCCCGGACATGAGAACCCCGATACAATACGCCCTGACGTACCCGCGGCGGGTGCCGGGCATCGCAGAGCCGCTCGATTGGACCACGCCCCGCGTGTTGCACTTTGAGCCGCCCGATTTGGGGCGGTTCGGGGCGCTGCGGCTGGGGTATGAAGCGGCCCGCCGGGGTGGCGTGAGCGGGGCGGTGCTCAACGCGGCCAACGAGGCGGCGGTGGAGCGTTTCCGGGCGGGCGCGATTCCGTTCGCCCGGATCGTGGAAGTGACCGAGCAGGTGTTCGAGCGGCACGTGCCGATTCCGCAGCCGACGCTCGAAGAGCTGCTGGCCCGCGACGCGTGGGCGCGGCAGGAGGTCGAGCGGTGCATAGCGAGGTAGCCGGCGTCGTGAACTCCCTGGCCATGGCATCCACACTCACGGAGTGGCTGGTCAACAGCTACCTGTTCCTGAAAGTCCTCGTCGGCTTCTCGCTGATCGTCTTTGTGCACGAGTTCGGGCACTTCCTGGCGGCCAAATGGATGGACGTCCGCGTGGATCGCTTTGCGGTCGGGTTCTTCCGCCGGGTGTTTGGATACCGGCGGGGCGAGGGCTTCACTTTCGGCACGCGGCCCAGCTACACGCCCGAAGAGATCGCGGCGAAGGGCTACGGCGAAACCGATTACTGTCTGAACATCCTCCCGTTCGGCGGGTACGTCAAGATGCTCGGGCAGGACGACATCCAGATCAACGAGGACACGGGGGAGATGACCACCGGGGACGACCCGCGCGCGTTCCCGAACAAGCCGATCAGCAAGCGGATGGTCGTCGTTTCCGCCGGCGTCATCTGCAACGTCGTCTTTGCGGTCTTGCTCTACATGTTCGTGTTCCTCGTGCTCGGCAAGTCCATGGTGGCGCCGCTGATCGGGCAGGTCGAGCCCGGGAGTGCGGCGGCGGCGGCCGGGCTGCTCGCCGGTGACCGCGTCGTCGAGGTCGACGGGCGATCGGTCAGTTCCTTCGAGGACGTCGTGATGGCCGCGGTTTTGGCCAGCGACAGACTGCGTCTGAAAGTCGAACGGGCCGGGCAGCCGTTGGACAGGGAAATCGACATCGAGGTCGGGCGCAAGGCCGACGGCAAAAAAGAGGCCGTTGGCATCTGGCCGATGTACACGGCGGAGGTCGTGAAGACGCCGCTTCGCCCGGAGGGACGCGATGTGCCGCGCCCGGGGGACAAGATCGTCGCGGTGAACGGGACTCCGGTCCGCGACGCCTTCGGGATCATGACGGCGTTCCAGAACTCGGCGGGCCACGAAGTGCACCTTACGGTGGAGCGTCCGGATCCCGAGCATCCGGGCACTACGCGGACGCTGGAATACGCGCAGCGACCGGTGCTGCAGATCGAGCCGGACGTCATCGAGGGAAGTGACGCGGAGATCACCGATAGCCGGCATCTGCTCGGACTGCGGCCGCGCTGGATTGTCGGCGACGTCGCCGCGGGTGAGCCGGCCGACCAGGCCGGATTCCAACGGGGAGACGTGGTGACCCAATGGGGCACGACCATCGACCCGCTCTATGCGGAAATCCTGGCAAGCATTCATGCCAATGCGGGGAAACCGGTCCAGGTCGTCGTCGCGCGAGACGGTCAGCGCGTACCACTGACGGTCACGCCCCAGCGGTCGTTTCAGCTTTTCGGCTCAGCGCCGCCACGCATCGGGGTCGTTTTCGGCCTCGAGGAGCGTCGGGCCGTGGTGGCGGACGTTGTGCCCGGGGCGCCGGCAGCGGAGGTCGGGATGCCGCGCGGCGCGGAGATCATCGCGATCGGCTCGAGAACCGTGTCGAGCTGGTCTGACGTCTATGAGGCGCTGCGGGCCGCGGTGGGCACGACTGTGGAAGTGCGCTACCGCAGCGGGGCGGACGAAGCGGCAGGTCACATGGCAGTTCCGAGCAGCCTGGTCGACGAGTTGACGCTGCCGCCATCGGCGCTGATTCTCTCGATTGACGGACAGGACAGCGTCACGCTGCCCTCCGGCAAGAAGCTGGGGCTCGCGTTGTCCGCTAGCGGCGTGCGGAGGTTCCTGGAACAGAAGGCCGGGAAGACGGTCACCATCGAGTACGCGCGGAGCCTTCTGGATTTGCGCCCGCAACGGACCGAGTTCCAAGTGCGCAAGGACAACGTCGACCCGTGGCAGATGCGCGTGCACTATACCTATGACCTCGTGACGCTGCGACCGTTCACGGAGCTCGTCACCGCCCATGGCAACCCGCTAACCGCGCTCGCGATGGGCGGCAAAAGCACGTACCGGATGTTGTGGAACATCTACCTTCTGATCAAGAACATGGCGACGCAGAACGTCGGCGTGCAGAACGTGGCCGGGCCGGTGGGGATCTTCCGCGTGGCCATCCAGCAAGCCGAGCTGGGCTGGTCCGACCTGCTCTTCTTCCTCGCGTTCATCTCAGTCAACCTGGCGGTAATCAACTTCATGCCGCTGCCCGTCGTGGACGGCGGGCTCATGCTCTTCCTGATCCTGGAGAGAATCCGCGGCAAACCGCTCAGCGCCAAGATGCAGATCATCACGACGCTGGCGGGCTTGGCGTTGATCGTGCTGTCGTTCCTGTTCGTAACGATCCAGGACATCACGCGGCTGTTCGGCGGTTCCTAGCGGGGCGACACCGGCTCAGAACAGCGTCAACTGCTTTGTCGCGGCGTGCGCCGGGACCGGCGTACAGGCCTGCCAGGGTTGATCGCCATGCAGCCCCAGGCGCGTCGCGCTCGTCTCAAAGAGCCGCTCCACGCTCTCCCAGTACGGCCCGCTGCCGGCCATGCGCCGCCCGAACTGCGGGTTGTTAAGCAGCCCGGCGTGCATGTCGCGAATCCGGGCTTCGACGCGGCGGGCGGCGTCCGGCAGCTCCTGCCGCAGGCGCGTCAGGAAGACATCGCCGACGTTGCCGGGCAGACGGACCGGGCAGTATGTGGCGCTCACGACGCCGCACTCCGCGGCGCGTTTGAGCAGGGCGGGTATGTCGCGGTCGTTCAAGCCGGGGATAACCGGCGCGATGAGCAGGCGGATCGGGATGCCTGCGGCCCGCAAGCGCCCGGCGGCCTCGAAGCGCTGGCTGGGCGGCGGTGCACCCGGCTCGATCCGGCCCGCCAACGCGTCGTCTGCAAACGCGATCGTGAACAGCACGGAAACGCCCCGCCGGCGGTGCAACTCCGTCAGAATGTCCGCGTCGCGCACCACCAGCGGCGACTTGGTGACCACGCCGACCGGGTTTGCGTAGCGCAGGCACACCTCCAGGCAACGCCGGGTGAGCTGGTAGTGCGCCTCGAGCGGCTGGTAGCAGTCCGTCACGCCGGAGAAGGCGATCATCTCGCGCTTCCAGCGTGGGCGGGCCAGGGCGGCGGCCAACAGCTCGGGTGCATTGACCTTGACGGTCAGCTTGTGCTCGAAGTCTGTGCCGGCGCCAAGGTCGAGGTATTCGTGTGTCCGCCGGGCGTAGCAGTAGCTGCATCCGTGCTGGCAGCCGCGGTACGGATTGACGGACCAGCGGTACGGAATGTCCGGGCTGTTGTTGCGCGTCAGGATGGCGCGGGCCGACTCCTCGCGCAGCTCGGTCGTCGCCGGCCGCGGGGCCGCGAGCGGCACACAGCCGGTGCGGCTGAACGGGTTGGGCGGGTTGTTAACGGCTGGCATTTTCGCTCCGACCGCACCGAGCCGCTCGCAGTATATTAGGAATCTGTTAGGGTGTCAAGGTGTCGGGCGCCAAAAACGCGAGCGGCGGGTAACGAAGACCCTCGCTCGCGCTCCGGTGCTAGACCCGGTAGCCCAGTGGATGGCGGCTTATGGCTGCTGCCGGCCGCCGCCCGCTCCGCTCGTCCCGCGCGGGCCGGCTTGCCCGGAACGGGGAGCCTCGGCGAGCATCTGCTCGAGCTTGCCCGCCTGGTCTGTATCCAGCATGGCGACGATTTTCTGCTTCACCGACGCGGCCAGCTTGGTGCGCGCGTCGGTGTCCTTGGCATCACGCGCCGCGGCGGCCGTCGTACGCATGATCTCCCGCAGGCGGCCGCGCTGCTCCTCCGTCAGATCGAGTTGCCTCGCCGCCTGGAGCACCTGGCGCACATCGCCGGGTGCTTGCGCCGCGGCGCCGAGCTTCGCCCGCAGGTCCTGGAGTTTGGCCTTTTGCTCGTCCGTCAGAATGGGCTGGAGCTTCTCCAGGAAGGTCTGCCCATTGCCGCCCGCCGCCCGCTTGTCGGCGAGCTGTTTCTCCAACTCAGCGACCTGCGCGTTGTCGCCGGCCTGGCGGGCCGCCCGGAGCGACTCGACCAGCGGACGCACTTCGCCACGCTGGTTGGTCCTGGCCGCCCGCTGCTCGGCGACGAGCGCGTCGAACTTCGTGCGCTGATCCGCCGCAAAGCCCAATTCGTCCGGCAATCGCTGGATGATCTGCCGCAACCCGGCCCCGGCGGCGGGGGCGTCCGCCGTTTGCCCGCGCATCGTCTGCCGGAACTCGTCGAGCGTCTTGGCTTGCTCGGGCGTGAGGATCGCCCTGACCTCATTGAAGAAATCGCCTAGCGCCTGCCCGCGCACGCCGCCCAGGTCGCGCATTTGCTGGCGGATTTCATCCGCCCGCTGCGTCTCTCCGCCCTGCCGGGCTTGGCGGTACGCGCGGGCGAGGTCCCGTAGCTCCCCGGCGCGGTGGGCCTGGCCCTGCCAGCGGTCCTTATACTTCGCGACGAGCGCGTCGTACTGCGTCCGCTGCGCGTCGCTCAACTCAAGCTGGTCGGCGAGTTGGTTCACGATTCCCGCAGCGTCCATCGGCCGGGCCGGAGCGCTCGCCGGGGCGTGCCGCGCACTCGGCGCCGAGGAGGCGGGGTCGGGGGCGCCGCCGCACGTCGAGTGCGTCCAGACGGCGAGGATCAGGGTCATCAGGCTGATTGAGCACACGCTTTTCATAACGTCCTCCTGATAGTGCCGAGCTTGACGAGGCTCCGCCGACATTGGGCCGGCCTTCACGGGGCCAAACGTCCGCCGGCGCGGTTTCTTGCACGTGGCCGAGTGCGGGCGCCCGATATGGTGCGGCTGATTCGGGGCCTGGAGTGTGCGCGGCGACCGGTTGACCACCGGGAGCGCGCGGGTTAGCATACTTTGTCTGAGAATCGGGAGCTTTCTCGGTTCGGCACGCGAATCCTCGTCGCGGCGGACGCCACGGTGGCGGCTGGTGCGCGAGGGTTTGTGGCTTCTCAGGGCGGCAGGGCCTGCTAAGACAGGCGGGTTTGCTGTGCCGCCAGCCTGAACGATCGGAGTGCCTTTGGCCAAAGAAGACGCCATCGTGATGGAGGCGGTCGTCATCAAGGCGCTGCCCAACGCGATGTTTCTCGTCGAAGCGGAGATCGCCGGCACCGGCAAGCACGAAGTGCTGGCGCACGTGTCCGGCCGGATGCGCAAGCACTTCATCAGAATACTGCCTGGCGATCGTGTGACCGTCGAGGTGTCTCCGTACGACCTCAAACGGGGGCGGATCACCTACCGCCAAAGATAGCGGCCCGGTGACGGGGGTCCGAAAACACCCATAGTGCGTGGGGTGATCTTCGCGAGAGTGCCGGCGTGCGCTCACGCCGCTCCGGTCGCCGCGCGAGCCGGCTTACGCGTCGGGCTCACTGAGTAAAGTGAGCGAGGGCCGCCGTCGGCGTCTCGAAGAAATGAAACACCTTATCGAGCTTGGTAATCCGCAGAAGGCGGGCGATCTCGGGGCGCAACTGGCACAGCACGACCTCGCCGCCGGCCTCGTCGGCCTTGCGCCGTAGGTGCAGCAGCATGCTCAGGGCCGGCGACGAAACGAAACTCACATTCGAGAGATCGAGGACAAGGTTGCGTTGGTGCTGGGCGTCAATGAGACCCGACAGCTCGCCACCGATGGCGTCCACGGTGACCGTGTCGAGCACCGCCTGATCGCGGAAGCTGATGAGCAGCGCGCCTTCCGCCTCCTGCACGACCAACCTGCGTTCCGGCATGTGCCCGGGCTCCACTGCCCCCGGCGATGCCCATGTGGCGCGGCCCATCTGGCACTTTTAGCCGGTGACGGGCCGTAACGCAAGCCCGCGCAGCAGCTCGTGCGCCGTGGCGCGGCAGTCGAAAGAACGGCAGGAGACGCCGCCGAAGCGGCGTCCCCGGTCAGCGGATGGAGAGAAGTACGGTTGCGGCGATCAAGCCACCAGGTCGCAGGCGGAATTGGCGAAACGCGACCGAAGCTGTTCGACGATCTCCGCATGGCGTTGACAGACGCGCGACTCGCTCACGCCGAGCACCGCGCCGATCGAGGCCATGGTCAGCTTCTCGTAGTAGTACAGGGTCAGGATCAGGCGATCCTGCTCTTTCAGGCCACGCGTGATGTACTCGCGGATCAACTCCCGTTCCGTGCGGTGCACCGGCCCCGGGCTCGGGTCGACGGGAACGAGGGCGCCGATGCGCGAGTCGTCATTCCGGTCACTGCCCGTCTCGAGCGGGACACAGTGGGACGCGGACACCGTCCTCTTCATCTTCACGAAGCGGCCCCAGGACAGGCCCATGCGGCGGGCCAGCTCCTGCGAGTTGGGGGTCTTGCCGGACTCGGTGTGGAAGCGCTCTTCGGCGAGGTTCATGGACCGCTCGAAGTTTCGCCCGGAACGTCCGAGCGGGTCGATCTCGCGCTGCCAGTCGCGGATGGCCCCGACGATCCGCTGGCGGCAGTACGTCTCGAACTTCACGCCCCGGGCCGGGTCGAAGGCGCCGACGGCGGCGATCAGGCCGTCGTATCCGGCGCTGGCCAGCTCGTCGGACGAGACCCGCGGCCAAAGCCTCCTTGCCATGATTTCGGCGAGCTTATGCACGATCGGCATGTAATGCTCGACGATCCGATTGCGGGCCTCCACTGAGCGGGAGCGGCGGAACTCGCGCCAGTGGGCAGCGACGTCCTTTTCGTTGCTCTTGGTTGTCATGTGTTCCCTGGCTCCTGGATTTGAGGTTTGTTCTTTCGCGATTTGGTCGAGCCGAATTTTGGTTTGTTCGCCGGGGCCGACTTGATCGCCTCTCCTTGTAAGTGACTCCGATACGGTACGCTCAATATAATGACACGTTGAACTACGTCAAGACCGAGAGCGCGCCCGCTTCTTCGCCATTTTAACCAATTTATCTATTTCATCGCAAACGTGTGCTGGGAAACGACTTGTACGGCAAAAACGCCGCAATGTGAGGGCGTTCCGGGTACATGTCGTCGGAAATTAGGTAAAGGCGACTAATCACGGCCGAACAGGTCGTCGTCGGCGTCTGGAGTGGTCAGCAAACAAGGACGTTTGTACTGCTCGGCGGTCGCGCGGCGGCAAGCCATGAGGCGCTGGTCGATATGCGCAAGAGCGTTCGGTGACAACGCTTCGACTACTAAGTAGCCTATACGGTTGGACTTACGGCGCGAGGCATACTCCTCGTTCTGTTCGCCCAGCGCCTCGTCCACGGCCGCCGGCAGCTCGGCCGCTGGACCGCCGGCGCGGTAAAGGCGGTAGAAGGGGGGGTCGGCCCAGCGCGGCACGAGGAGGAAATCAAATTCTGGGATGCCCAGCCTGCGACAAGCAGCCTTGACGGCGTCGACGGCCTGATTCTCGGTGAGCTTCTCGCCTGCGACGGACGCGACGCGGCCCGCACGGTGGAGGAACTCGACGAGCGGCGCGTGGGCCAGCCAGCCGCGCACACGGACCACGTCGTCAAGTCGGTAGCGCAGCAAGCCGGCCGTATTGGTGAGCACAACGACGTAATCGCGGCCGACTTCGAGTTGTCCCGGCGCGAGCGTGTCCGGCGCTGGGCGGTCAGACTGCTCGAGCGGGATGAACTCAAAGACGGCGGAAGTCACGTCGAGGACGCCGGCCGGCGTATTGTCGTCGAGCGGCAGGCTCACGCGTCCTTCGCTGGCGAGCAGGCCGACATCACGGACCGGAAGCGGGCCCCACCAGTCGGCCAGCCGCTGGAGGTAGTGGCCGAGGCTGCCCCCGGTCCAGCAGGCGAGAAAATCGAGTCGCCAGTAGTCGCGGGGGCGCAGGTGTCCGTGGCGTGCGCGAAGCTGCGCGAGTTCGGCCGCGCGGACGGGGTCGGGTTTCAGCCGGGCGCCCAGCCGCTGCCGGAGGCTGGAGTCGGGGACGAGGCGGTCGGACAGCGTGCCGTCGCGTACGTCGCGGATGAGCGTCTCGCTGTGGTCGTCGGCGGTCTTGGCCATCTGGATGAGGGTGGCCGGGTTGGCGGTGACGGCAAACGCCACGTCGCGGCTGATACCCAGGCGCATAAGCGTGTAGTAACGGGCCTGGGCGTCGTCGAGGTGCGCGACCTCGGGGCGGCCGACGTAGAAGCGCCGGACGATCCGCTTCTGCGTGCGCGCCAGGAGGCCCGTGATCGCGCCGCAGGGAATGCCTGCGGGAGTGAAGGCGGCGTCGTATCGGCCGCTGGCCTGGAGGATCGGCCGCAGGATCGCACGTGGGTGGTCGGCCAGCATCTTCAAGCCGAAGATGTTCCAGCCGCGGTGGTAGTCACGGACGAACTGCGGCGTGACGGGGATGCGTTTGGGGAGGGCGGTGGTGCCGCTGCTGGTGGCGAACATGAGGATGCGCTGGCCGGCGGAAAACAGGGCCCCGGTGTCGCCAGCGCAGAGGCGGTCGACATAGGGCCGATAGTCCTCGTACGTCAGCAGCGGGAGCGCCCGCTTGAGGTCGTCGGCCGTGCGGACGCGGCGCAGGTCGTGCCGGTGGCCGAAGTCGCTGTCGGCAGTTAGCGACAGGACGCGGTCGAGCACGCTTTGCTGTTCGTGCTCCACGTGGTCGAGAGCGTGGAGAAACCGCGCGTGCACGCGCCGCGCGTGCAGATAGGCGGCCTTGGCGGCGAGGTGTTCCAGGAAGGTGGGCATGGTTGATGGCCCTCGCCGCGGGTCATTTCACGCCGGCGTTACGGCGAAGCACGGCCGCCGGTGGAGGCGCGGAGTGGGGCGACGGTGCCACGATCGTGGGCGGGCCGCCGAGCACAGCCGGCCCGAGGTGGGCCAGGTGCGCGTCGAAGAAGCCAGTGGTGAGCCGCGCGTAAAACTCGGGGTGGTGTATGACGGCCTGATTGTGCCGGGCGCCCGAGGCGATCCACAGGTACTTGGGCTGCGGCGCCAGGGCATAGAGCCGGCGGGTCTGCTCCACGGGCAGGTACGAGTCGCGCTCCCCGTGAATGAACAGCATCGGCCGGGGCGTCATGCGTTTGATCGCCTTGCGGACCGAAGGAAAGCGGCACTTGAACTCGCGGTGGGCGAAGTAGATCATCGCCCAGCGGAGGAAGCGCCAGAAGGTGGGGGGCTGGTTCTCGTAGGCCAGCCGGACGCGGGCAAAGATATACGCCCACCGCCGCATGAAGTATTCGATCGTGGTGTCGGTGCTGAAGGCGCCGTCGGCGACGATGGCCTGCACGCGCGGGTTTTCGAGGGCGACGAGGATGGCCGCACAGGCCCCGCGTGAGGTCCCGAAGACTCCGTATTCGGGCGGATAGCCCTGCTCGATCAGCCAACTCTCGGCGAAAGCGGCGGCGCCGCGCATGTCATCCAGATCGCGGTCGGTCACCCACTGGCGCGGCGTGTAGCTCGGAGGGCATTCGGATTGTCCGTGCCCGCGGAAGTCGAAGGTGAGGATGTCGTAGCCGGCTTCCTGCAACGGGCGGCAGTAGCGGGCACACGAGTACATGTCCGAGCAGAATTCGTGGGCGAAGATGATCAGGCCGCGGCGCCCGACGCCAGCCCGGGCCCGCACCAACATGCCGCTCAGCGGCAGGCCGTCGTAGGCCGGAAAACTCACGGGTTCGCCGGTGATCCGGTCGAAGTCAAGCGGGCCGTGGGCGAGTGGCGGTTTGGTCGTGCGCATGATGTTGAGCGAGATGCGCACGTATTTGGTCAGCACCATCAGGGGAATGACGTTGAGGAGGAGAATGGTGGCGACGATCAGGACCAGGGCCCAGTTCCTGGCGATCGCGTCGATGATGGACCAAGCCAGCCAGACCACCCACTGCTCCGGGCTAAAGGGGCATCCGCGTGGCCGGCCGCGCCGCCGACAACGCTGTAACGACTGGCAAATCCTACCTCTTAGGAGGGCGGCCGTCCACCGTCCGGGGGGTGTGACGACCGGCCCGCACAAACTCCGGTAAGATACTGGCGCAACAGGAGGCGCGTGCGTGCCATGAGTCATCACTGCGATCAGGGCATGGCGGATCCGGACGTCACGTCGGTAACGGATGGGCTACTGCCACGTCCGCACGGGCTGCGGATGCTCGGCGGCTGCTTTCGGCTCGTGGACGGCGTGGCCGTGCACGGTTTTGAGGCGTTGGAACCGTCGGAGCGGGCCGCGCTGGAGCGGTTCCGCGCGTACTGCGCCGCCGCGCTCGGCGTGGAGATCACGCTCGGCGGGGCGGCGCGTCGAAATGTGGCGGGCCTGCACATCCGCATTGACCCGACCGCGGCAGAGGCCCCGGGTGACGGAGACGGGGCTGGCAGTCGGGCAGCGCAGGGGTACACATTGCGGGTCGCGCCCGACGCGGTGGAGCTGCGCGGGGCCTCGACGACGGGCGTTTTCCACGGAATTCAGACACTCACGCAGTTGGCCATGCTGGCCGGGCGCCAGTGGCCGGCGCTGGAGATTGAAGACGCGCCCGACTTCGCCGCGCGCGGCGTCTCGTATGATGTCAGCCGCGGGAGAGTGCCGACGCTGGCGACGCTGAAGGGGCTGGTCGATCGCCTGGCGCTGCTAAAAGGCAACCAGCTTCAGCTTTACGTCGAGCACACGTTCGCGTTTGCGTTCGACCCGGAGATCAGCGCGGGCTGTTCGCCGCTGATGCCGGACGAGATTCGCGAACTGGACGCGTACTGTGTGCAGCGGCGAATCGAGCTGGTGCCGTCGCTGGCATCGTGCGGGCACATGGGGCGCATCCTCAGCTTGCCGCAATACGCGCACTTGGCGGAGATCAGCAGCGAGAAGCGCTGGCACGAGATGACGTGGCGTGAGCGGGTGCGCGGGTTGACGCTCGACGTTACGAATTCGGAGTCGCGGGCGCTTCTGCGACACATGTACGACGAGTACCTCCCGCTGTTCTCGTCCCAACGGGTGAACGTATGCTGCGACGAGACGTACGACCTGGGGAAGGGGCGCGGGAAGAGCCGCGCGGACCAAATCGGCGCCGCGGGGCTGTTCTCAGAGCACGTCGGCTGGCTGCGGGAGCTATGCGGCGGGCACGGCAAACAGGTCATAGTCTGGGGCGACATGCTGAAGAAGTACGCCGAGCTGCTGGGGCGGTTGCCGAAGGACGTGACCGTGTTGAATTGGGGGTACGAGGCGGACACGGATTACGACAGCACCGGCCTATTCCGTGAGGCGGGGCTCACGACATACGTCTGCCCGGGCTGGTCCACCTGGAACCGGTTCGTGAACGACATCAACACGGCCGAGATCAACATCCGCGGGCATGCGGCGGCGGGGCGGCGTTTCGGGGCCGCGGGGATGCTGAACACGGACTGGGGGGACGACGGACACGTGTCGCCGCCGTCGGCTGCGTGGCATCCGCTGACCCTCGGCGCGTCCCTGGCGTGGAATGCCGGTGGTCCGGCATCCAAGGAGTTCGACGCGGCGTTCGGACGGCTGTGCTTCGGCGAAGGCGGGGCGACGGCCGTGGCGGCGTGGCGCCAAGCGATAGCGGCGAGCGACATCGTGCGCATCTGGCCGATGTTCTACGGCCTGCCACTTGAGCCGGCGCGTGCGGGTCATATTCCGGGGGATCCGGCGAGCTGGTTCCGGCCAGTCGTGGCTGGACCACCGCTGCCGGCGGACCACGAACGCTTGGCGCGGTTCGACGACGCAGCATTGGAGCGCTGGCAGGCCAGCGCCGAGGAGGCGGCCCGGGCATTTGCGGACGTCAAGCCGCGCGATGATGTCGCCGCCCGCGATCGCGACGAGGTAGTGATTGCGCTGAGCCTGCACGCGCTGGCCGCACGGCGGTTTCTGCTCGCGCGACGGCTGGCCACTGCTGGGCCTGCCGGCTCGTTGACCGGCGAGCTCGACGCGCTGGCGGATGCTCTCCACCGCATCGTCCCTGCGTACGAGACCTTGTGGCTGGCGCGCCACAAACCGGCGTGCCTGCACGAGGTCACCGCGGTGCTGCGCGGCGTCGCCGACGAGGCCCGGGCGATTGCGGAAGGAGGAACGAGCCGATGAGCACGACGCGCGAGAGCGTAGACATGCGCGCCTGGACTCGCAGGGCCGGCGTTGAGCCCACCGTCCGCATCGGCATCGTGCTCGATGAAGACGCGATGAACGAGTTGCGCCTCCGCGTGCCGAACCGCGTGCACACGCTCGACAGCGACGGCGGTTCGCCCCGCAGGCTGTCGCCACGCGCGAGCCTGACGGTGCGGCGGGTGGGCGACGTGTTAACCGTGCGCGTCGGCGAGGGTCCGGAGACGACTGCGCGGGTGCTGCGCGTAGTTTGTGCCTCGCCGCCGCCGCTTGCGCCGGGAGTGGGGGTCCTGGTGCACGACGTGGTGGCGGGGCGCGGATTTCACTGGCAGAAGCGGATCGACCAGACGCTGACGGGGACGATCGAGCTGCGCGCGGGGCCGCACGGGGTGGTGCTAGTCAACGAGTTGCCGCTGGAGGACTACCTGGCGGGGGTCATCACGGCCGAGATGGGCGGCGCGTGCCCGGCCGATCTGCTCAAGGCGCAGTGCGTCGTCGCGCGGTCCTGGCTGCTGGCGATGACCGAGCCGAAGCACCGCGACGAGCCGTTCGACCGCTGCAACGACGACTGCTGCCAGCGCTACCAGGGCACCGGCGACCTGAGCCCGGCGGCGCTCGACGCGACGCGCGCCACACGCGGGCAAGTGCTCCTCGCGCCCACCGGCGTCGTCCTCGATGCGAACTACGCCAAGAGTTGCGGCGGCGTGTCGGAAACGCCCGTCGCGGTGTGGGGACTGGAGAAGCCGGGCATTTCGCCGGTCGTCGATGCGCCGCGCGACGCGGCGGAGCGGCGGTTCTTCCCGGTGACGGAGCAGAACCTGGACGAGTACCTCGACGGGGCGTGGGTGCAGACGACGCGCTGCTATTGCAGCCCGAACGTCGTGCCGGTCGACGCGATCGGGCGGTATCTGGGGCGCGTCGACACGACTGACGACTATTTCCGCTGGACCGTGCGGTACGAGCGACGGGTGC
This sequence comes from Phycisphaerales bacterium, assembly GCA_003162245.1. Taxonomy (GTDB): domain Bacteria; phylum Planctomycetota; class Phycisphaerae; order UBA1845; family Fen-1342; genus Fen-1342. The sequence continues at coordinate 2,644 of PMMM01000105.1, read as the reverse complement.
TCGAGGATCTGCTGCGCGAGAAGATCCCCGACGCGCGCGAGCTGGCGGAGCTGCGCGACATTCATGTCCGCGCGCGGGGCGTCAGCGGCCGGGCGTACGCGGTCGGGCTCGAGTGGCAGGACACGCGCGGGGAGATGGTCCGGAGCCGCCTGGACAGCGAATACCGCATCCGGCAGGTGCTGCACCGCAAGTTCCTGTACAGCAGTGCGTTCGCGGTACGCCTGGAACGCGAGCCGGCCGGCGCCATCCGGGCGATCACGCTGCGCGGGGCCGGCTGGGGTCACGGCGTCGGGATGTGCCAGATCGGCGCGCTCGGCATGGCTTTGTGCGGGATCGACTACGAGACGATCTGCCGACATTACTATCCGAAGGCGGAGCTGGCGACGGTGTATCCCTGATGCCGGAACGCTCGAATGCCGCCGCTGATCGTTCGACTCGCCCGCGTGCGGTGCAAGTGCTGCTGGTGCCGTTGCTCGGTCTATTCCGCCCGCGCGCCGCGGCACGTTGCCTCGCGGGTGCATCGCGTCCTGCGTTTGTGACGCTGCTCATGCTGGGCTTGCTGGTCGATGCGGCCGTCGTCGTAGCTCTGATGCTCTGGGACGACACGCAAACGTACCAGTACGGCTGGCGCCCGCCGGCCAAGGTGTGGCACGACTGGCACGTGAATGCGATCGACGGATGGCTGGGGCCGCCCGAGATTGCGTTCCTGCTCGTAATTGGCCTGGGGCCGTGCTTGCCGGCGTTTCTCGCATGGCTCAATCTGCCGCTGGTGCACGGCGCGGGTTCCGTCTGGCGCTCGTACGGTTGTTCATTCCGCGTGGCGAGCGGCTGGCTTTGGCCGTTGGCCGGCGCGGTGCTCGTTTGCGGCGGCCTCACGGTCCAGTGGGCGCATCAGTCGACGCGCATTTGGTACGCCAACGGATTGCTGCTCGTGTGGAATGATCCGGGGTTTGTGTTGCTGGTGACCTCTGCGGCTTGCGGCCCGTGGCTGGCCGTCTGGCTGGAACGAGCCGCGCGAGCGCTTACGCCGGGCGATCCGGAACAGCCACCGCCGCCGCACTGCGAGGGCTGCGGCTACGATCTCACACATCAGCCGGCGGAACGGCGTTGTCCAGAGTGCGGCTTGGGGTTGGACGACTCGCTGGTTCCGGGGCGCAGCCGGCCGGGCAGCGCCTGGGCGCGGCGTAAGTCGACCGCGACCTGGCTGAGAACGCGGGCGGACGTGCTGTTTCGTCCGCGGGCGTTCTATCGTCGCCTGCAATTGCGCACGCCGCCGGGTGCCGACGCGGGTTTTGCACTGTGGAATTACGTGCTGATCGGATGTTGTGCGGCGGTATGGGCGGTGACCATGCTTCTCTGCTTGGCGTGGATCTTCCCGCCACCGCTGAACGCGGAGGGCTGGATCGCCTTGTTCGGTGCCGCCCTGGCCGTCGTGGTGTGTGGAACACTGGGTTGCTGGTTTGGGCACCGGTTTGTGGCGGCGATCGCGGTCACGGCATGGCTTGCGCGACGCGGTTTGCCGGATTTCCGCTGGGCCGCGAAGGTGATCGTGTACGAATCCGTGTTCTTGTGGGTGTTTTGCGCCTACTGGGGCACCCTGCTCGCCGTTATGGCGGTCGGCAACATCTGGCTTATGGAGAAGCTGGGGCGCTTCCGGATGGTGGGCCCGTTCCCCGTGACCTTCGCGGCCTTGCTCGTGGGCACAGCGGCGTTGGGCGTGGCCTGGCTGTGCCGCTACCGTATCGCCTATCGCGCCATCCGCTGGAGCAACTTCTAGCCATGATCGACCCGGAGCAGCACTACCACGAACGCCTGCGGCAGTTCGCGAACGAGCGCGTCGAGCCCGGCGGGATCGTGCTGCTCGGGTCGTCGCACCTCGAATGGTTCGACGCAGCGCGGCTGCTGCCGGCGTGGCGCTTCGTCAATCGCGGCATCGCATCGGACCGCCTCGGGCTCACGGAGCGCGGCATCCTCCACCGGCTCGATAGCTCGGTTTTCGACTGTCAGCCGGCGTTCATCGTGTTCGAGAATGGCGCGAACGACCTGGGCGAGCTGTGGCGAAATGGCACGCCGCCGATGGAGGCGATCATTGCGGGCTACGAGCGCGTGGTGACTGCGATTCGCGGGCGGCTGCCGGCCGTCCCCCTGCTGATCGTCAACGTGCTGCCGACGACCGGCCGCTTTGCGGGCCTGAACCCCCTCGTGCGCGAGTTCAACCCGCATGTGGCGCGGATCGCGGCCCAACATGGCTGCACGCACATGGACTTCGACTCGGCCGTGGCTTCGCCGGCTGGCGAGCTGCGCGCGGAGCTGACGGAAGACGGGCTGCACCTTAATGCGGCCGGCTACAAGCTCTTCGCGGCCAGGCTGGAGCCGCACCTTCCGCGGGTGACGCCGGAACCGCCGAGACGCTGAGAGCGCAAAGAGCGCACAGCGACCAGGCTGGAGAGAGGCGTTTCCGAATCGCCAACGTGCGCGCTGCGCGGCCGGCGGAATCAGGCCCCCGGCAGGTCGCACACAAGCGCGACCTGCCCCGCGGTGATGCGGGCGCGCAGCGAAGGCGCAAAAGGCGGCCAGAACCGGCTATTTCGGCGACCAGCGCGCTTCGGACAAGCGCGCTTCCGACAAGCGCGGTTCGGGTCCG
>PMMM01000067.1 GCA_003162245.1 Phycisphaerales bacterium | reverse complement strand
ACACGGCGGGGTGGGTGTACTTCCGCTACACGACGCTGGCGGGCCGTGATTATCAGTTGAGCACGGACGATCGCCGCGCGTACGTTGAGCGGGCGGCCGCCGCCTTGGAACGGTCGCTGAGTCTGGACCCGGCCCACAATCTCTCGGTGTACGCGCATCTGGGACAGGTGTATTTGGAGCAGGGGCGGGGGGCCGATGCGCGTGTGGTCTACAACCGGGGCCTGGTGCAGGCCCAGAAGGCCGGCGACGAGCCGACGGTCAAGCACTTGAATGAGCTGCTGAGCAAGGTTCCGTAGCGGGCTGCCGCGCGTTCCGACCCCCGGCAGCGCGCCGCTGTGAGGTGTACTATGAGTACAATGGGTGATGCTCGCCCGGTGGTTTGGACATCTCAGTATCCGCCGGGGCCCCCGAGTCCGCCCGGGGGGGGGCTCGACGCCGGGTCCATGGCGCCGACCATGGGGGCGGGGGATGTCTGGCGCATCATCAAGCAACGGAAGCTGCTGATCGCCCTGACGTTCAGTCTGCTGTACATCTGCGTGGCGGCGGGGACGTTTCTGCTCTGGCGCTATGCGCCGGAGTGGTCCAGCGAGGCGTACATCCAGTTGATCCCGCCGGTTCAGGACGCGCTGAAACAGACGGCGGCGATTCTCCCGAAGGAGTACGTCCAGGTCCAGTTGGCGACGCAGGCAAACCGCATCCGGGACCCGCTGCTGCTCCAGGAGGTTTTGGCGCAACCGGAGATCAAGGAGACGAGTTACTATCGTCGGTTCGGGGACGACTTTGAGCGCTGCCTGACGGATTTTCGCGACCGGCTGGCGGTCGCCCCGGTGCGGGACACGTACCTGATCCGGGTTGGGCTGGCGGTGCGGGACAAGTCGGAAGCGACGAAGCTGGTTCAGACGGTGGTGGAGCGGTTCCTGCAGCGCTCGCGGTCGGTGGCAAGCGATGAGTCTCGTCGGCGCCTGGACACGCTGAAGAATACGAAGGCGCAGATTGAGTCGGAACTCGACGCAATTCGCGAGCGGATCGCGCAGAAACGTGCGCAGCGCGACATGCCGGCGCTCGAGTCGGACCGGCAGGTGCAGGCCGAAGTGATCGCCATGTTGAACAACACGATGGCCGAGCTGAAGACGCGGCTGTCGGACATCGAGGCACAGTTGTCGACCGTGCGCGGCGTCGACCCGCGCAACCTGCCGATTTCCGCCGAGATGCGCGTAATCATCGAGTCGGATCCCGTCCTGCGCTATTACCGCCAAATGGTCGAGGATCTCGACGTGCGCATCGAGGCCCTCAAGCAGACGCAGCTCGGCGAGCAGCACCGCACCATGAAGCAGATCGTGGCTCAGCGGCAGGCCTACTCCGAGATGGAGGCCGCCCGCCGGGAGGAGCTGATCGACGACCTTCGGGGCCGGCAGATCGAGTCGTTACAGCAGGAGCGGGCGCGTGTCGTCAACATGCAGGCGACGGTCGGCGACCAGCTCGCGGAGCGTGAGACGACCCAGAAGGACCTCGATCGGGCGATTCAGGAGCTGGAGGGTTGGAAACAGGACGAGGAGCGGTTTGGCCGGCAGTTGGATCAAGTGGGGATGTCGCTCCGCGAGGCCGAGAACGAGGCGACCGTCAAGAGCCGGGAGGGCATGTTGACGCTCGCCATCCCCGCTCGCGATGCGACCTCGCCCAGCCGTCCCAACTTCAGGGTGTACCTGGGCGGTGGTCTGCTCCTGACGCTGCTGGCGGCGGTGGGCCTGGCGTTTCTCCGCGAGCTGACCGACCAGGCGCTTCGCACCCCCATCGACGTTGCCCGCTACGGCCGGCTGCCCGTGCTGGGCTGTGTTCCGTTACTCGACGAGGAAGAAGCCGACATTGACGAGATCGAGTGGGCCACGCGCCGGGCGCCGCAGTCGCTGGTCGCCGAGGCGTTTCGCCAGGTGCGGGCGCACATGACCTTCAGCGGCCCTGCCGAGTCGCAGCGGACGCTCCTGATTACCAGCCCCCGCCCCGATGACGGCAAGACGGCCATCGCGATCAACCTGGCCGTGACGTTCGCCCAGGGCAACCAGCGCACGCTCCTGATCGACTGCAACTTTCGGCGTCCCGCGATCCGTCGCGCGTTCCCGGACACCCGCGCGGAAGGTCTGAGCAACATCCTGGCAGCGCGCACCGACTTCGGCCATGTCGTGTGCAAGACGGACTTGCCGAACCTCGACGTGCTGACGAGCGGTCCAATGCCCCCGAATCCGGGCGAGCTACTGGGATCGCCGCTCATGCGCGATCTGCTCGAGGCGGTGAAACGCCAGTATGGCCGGGTGGTGCTGGACGGGCCGCCGAGCCTGCTGATCAGCGACGCGCTGGTCGTCGCCACGCAAGTCGACGCGGTGGTGCTGGTGGCGCGCGCGGTCAACGGGACGAAGGGCACGCTGCGGCGGGCCCGCGAGCAGCTCCAGCGCATCAACGCCCGCGTGATCGGCGCGGTGCTCAACGGCGTGCAGGCGCGACCCGGCGGCTACTTCCGGCAGCAGTACCGCGAGTTCTACGATTACGCCGAGGAAGGCGTGGTCATGCCGGAGCTGCCCGAGGGCCCGGCGGAGATCGACGCGGCTGCTCCCCCCGATGGCGGGTTGCCGCCGGACATCGGGTCGCCGCCAGACATCGGCCCACACGACCAGACCCCGGCTTGACGCGGCTCACGCTCGCACGCGCCGTGACGCGGTGCGGCTGGGCCGTGGCGCCGGCCCGTGGACCCGTTACCATCGCCCTCGATGGAACGCAACTTCAAGCTCGTGGTCGCGTACGACGGCACCGACTTCCACGGCTGGCAGCGGCAGCTCGGCGTGCGCACCGTGCAGGCCGAGCTCGAAGCCGTGCTCCAGCGTGTCCTCCGTCACCCCCTGCACTTGGCGGGAGCGAGCCGCACGGACGCCGGGGTCCACGCGCATGGCCAGGTCGCCAGCGTCGTCACGTCCTCGTCGATACCGGTCGAGAACCTGGCCCGTGCGCTCGGCAGCCGGCTGCCGCCCGACACGGCCCTCGTGTCCGCCACGGTCGTGCCGCTCGAGTTTCATGCCTCGCGCGACGCGTGCGGCAAGCTGTACCGCTACCGGGTTTTCAACGCCCGCCGCCGGCCCGTGGAAACGCTCGCCCAACGCTACGTCTGGCACGTCTGGCATCCGCTGGACCTCGAGCGCATGTGTGCGGCGGCGGCGGCCCTCGTCGGGACGCACGACTTCGCCGCGTTCGCCGGGCGGGGCAGCCCGCGGCCCTCGACGGTGCGGACGATCCACCGGCTCGATCTCGAGCGGCACGCTGACGAAGTGTGGATCGACGTGGAGGGTGGCGGGTTCCTGTACAATCAGGTCCGCAACCTGGTGGGCACGCTGGTCGAAGTCGGGCGCGGGCATTGGTTGCCCGAGCGGGTCGCGGAGATCCTGGCCTCGTGCGACCGCACGCAGGCCGGACCGACCGCCCCGCCGCAGGGACTGTGCCTCGAGTGGGTCTGTTACCCGCCGCCCGCCGGTGGTGACGTGTGACCGCGGCGGACGAACGGCTCCGGCCAAGCTGCTCGGGCCCTCTTTCGCGGGAAGTGGTCTATGGAACTCGCAGGCCGCGTTGTGCTCGTGACCGGGGCGGGACGGCGCGTTGGCCGCGCGATTGCGCTGCGGCTGGCGGCAGCGGGTGGGCAGATCGCCGTCCACTTTCGCGAATCAGCAAATGACGCCGCCGACACTGCGGAGCGCTGTCGCGCCGCCGGCGGTGGACGGGCCGAGCTTTTTCGGGCCGATCTCGAAGATCCGGCGGCGGCGACTGGGCTGGTGCGGGCGGTCCTGACTCAATTCGGGCGCCTAGACGTGCTCGTGAACAACGCGTCGGTGTTCGGGCCGATGACGTTGGAGCAGTTCGCCATTTCGGAGTGGGAGCGGACGCTGCGGATCAACCTGACCGCCCCGCTGGTGCTCGCGCACGCGGCCCGCGACGCGCTGCGGGAAGCCCGTGGCCGGATTGTGAATCTCTGCGACGCGGCGACGATGCACCCCGGACCCGGGCATCTGGCATACATGGTGTCCAAAGGAGCGCTCGAGACGCTGACGAAGGTGCTGGCCCGCGCGATGGCACCCGAGGTCAATGTCGTGGGGATTGCCCCCGGCGTCGCGGCCTGGCCCGAGCATTATAACGCCGCGACCCGCGCGCGCCTGACGGCGCAGATACCCCTGCAGCGCGCTGGGACGCCCGATGACATTGCCGCCGCCGTGCACTACGCCGTGCGCGACGGGGACTATCTCACCGGCGTGATTCTGCCGGTCGACGGCGGCCGACACTTGGCGTAACGTCCGAGTAAAGAACGTGAATTATCGCAAACCCCCCCGCCGATGGGTTTATAATCAGGGTGTCGTGATTTGCCGGTCGTGCGGCGACTTGCGGCGGGTCAGGAAAGGTCTGCTCGTGCGAGGTGCGGCCATGTTGCGATCAACGTCGGCCTGGGAGCGGTGGGGAGGGGGGGGACTCGGCAGCGTGGCCCTGGCGGTGCTCGCCGGCCTGGCTGGGGCGCTACAGACCCAGGCGCAGTACCCGGTCGATTCCCGCGTGAACCCGGTCGTGGGCCAGGACGGGCGGATGCTGGACGCCAACCCGTCGCTGCGGGGCGGACGATACAACAGCCCCCGCCCCGCGTCACCGATCATGAGCGGCAACGCGTTTGCGAACGGCAATGTTCGTGGCGGCATGGCGCTCCGGAGCTTCTCGCCGATCGCGGATTCGAACACGTTTCGGGCGACGCTGGGCAGCGCCTCGCTGTACACGTTTCAGCGCGACTCGGTGAGCGTGGCGGACGCCGGCGCACCGCTTGGATTCGCGGGATTCGGACAGCCGTATTACGACACATCGCGCACGGCGGTGTCGGGGGGGTTGTTGCAGGGTCGCGACCTGCCGCCGGTCGGAATGGCTCCCGGGCGCGGCGTCCTGGACCTGCGCATGCCGGTGACCGACGCGCAGCGGGACAAGTACGCGCAGATGATCGCGCCCACGCCGGGAACGGCCCAGTCGACCCAGAGCACCCTGTTTGGCCCACAGACGCCGCCGCGCCTCGCCCTGCCTTTGGCCGCCACTCCCCCGTCCACTTGGCGCCGGGAGACGGCCGACGAGACGGCCGCCTCCGGCAGCGACCGGCGCCTCGACATGGATGAAAACGCGCGCGCCGCGCGGGGGCGGCGTGTGGGCGGAGATCCGCTATCCACGCCGCTCGATACGATTCTCCGGAGCGACGCGACCGGGCGGACGAAATTGAGCGCGCCCGAGCCGCAGTCGCCGCCCTGGGCGGCCGGGTGGCACGGCGGGCAGTTGCGTCCGGGATTGATCGTGCCGCGGGCCGGTACCGAGACGGAAGCGACGCCCGGTACTGCAACGGCCCTCGCCAAGCCGCGGGTCAAAGACGCCAGCGTGCTGCCCGGGTACGACGTGTTCACGGACATGCGTTTGGCCCTCGCGCTCGAGCGCAATCCGACCGCTGCCTGGTTCAAGGACATGCAGGACGCCGCGCACGCCCAGCCCGAGCTCGCGCCGACGGCGGCGGAGCAGGCTAAGAGCGTCGCGGAGTTCACGGAGAAGATGCTGAAGACGCCGCTCCGGTCCTTTACGGGGGGCGGGGCGTCGGCGGTCAACGACCAGGTCCTGAAGGCCGAGTCGCTGATGGAGATCGGACATTACTATGAGGCGGCGGACCGCTACGCCGCCGCGTGCACGATGGATCCGACCAATCCGCTGCCGCTGCTGGGGCGTGGGCACGCGCTGCTGGCGGCGGGCGATTACCGCTCGGCCGCGTTTTCCTTGCTCCAGGGGCTCGAGCGTTTTCCGGAGATCGCCCGCTTCGCGTTCGACCTGAAGGCGCTGATGGGCGGCGGGGAGCAGATTGACATCCGGCGGGCGGACATCATGGCCCGACTGCACCAACGCGAGGCCCCGGAACTGCTGTTCCTCCTGGGCTATCTCGAGTACCACACCGGCGACCACGAGCGCGGCATGGCCGACCTCGAAAAGGCGGCCCGCCTCGACCAGAAGGGGACGATCATCGCGCGTTATCCCGCGATGCTGCGCGGCGAAGGCGTGCTGCCGCCGCCGAAATTCCCCGGGCTTGGACCGGCCGAGCCGATGCTGTCGGTGCCGCCCCGCGAGGAGATCAAGCCGCCGGCCAGGCCGGGGCTCAAGGCGTTTGAGCCGATCGTCCCGCCACCGCCCTCGCCGGCGCCGTCCCAGGAACCGGCCAGCGAGTGACGGCTGGGCCGCTCGTGGCCGACGCTACCCGCAGTGCCGTCGCCCGGCGTGGCCGACTGTGCGGCGCGAGGCGATTGGGGTATCCTTCGTCGACGAAACAGGCTACGGACCACGATGAGGGCCTAGGGATGACGTTTCGATGCATCCTGTGCGTGCTGCCGGTGCTTATCGGTCTGGGCGGCTGCGCCGAGGGCACCACCACCGTCGGCGTGCCGCGCGAGCGGGCGATTCGGGACGTGGACCCGGATCGCGTGCTGGCGGAGGCCGCCGTTATTCTCCAACGGGAGTTCGGCCGCGTGCACGTCGACCGCGCCGCCCGCCGGATCACGACTGTGCCCGCGGAGTACACGACGGAGCGCGAGAGTGGCACCGCGCGCGATCTCGTCCGCGGGCGCTCCGTGATGCGCCGCACGGCGAGCTTCAACGTGGGGCAGCGCGGCGGCGCGGCCACCGCTCGGCTGCAAATCGACATCGAGCGGCAGGACACCCAGCGACAGACGGCCATGCAGCCGCGCGGCAACCGCCTCGGCGACACCCCGGGTGAAGAAACGCCCATTGATCGCGACGCCGCCACCAGCGAGCGCCAAAACACGGTCTGGACGCAGGTACGCCGGGATACTAAGTTGGAAAACGCGCTCCTGGCGGAGTTGCAGGATCGCTGCGCGCGATTGACGGCGGATGCGGAGTCGGCCGGGACCGGGCCGCCGCCGCCAACCACACCGCCCGCGACGCAGCCCCGTCCATGACGCATACGAGGAAGGAAAGCATGGTTGCACACCTGGCACGATCCTTGGCCGAGTCCGACCCCGAAGTCATGGCGATCATCGTGCGTGAGGAGGAGCGGCAGCAGAACACGCTCGAGCTGATCGCCTCTGAGAACCACGTCTCGCTCGCGGTCCGCACGGCCAACGCCTCCGTCTTCACTAACAAGTACGCCGAGGGCTACCCCGGAAAGCGCTACTACGGCGGTTGCGTCAACATGGACGCGATCGAGAACCTGGCCCGCGAGCGCGCCAAAAAGCTCTTCAGCGCCGAGCACGTCAACGTCCAGCCGCACTCGGGCGCACAGGCCAACACGGCTGTGTACATGGCCGTCCTCCAGCCCCAGGACACGGTCTTGTCGCTCGATCTGGCCCACGGCGGGCACCTGACGCACGGCCTGAAGGTCAACTTCAGCGGAACGATGTACCGAATCGTCCCCTACGGCGTCGAGCGCGACACCGAGCAGGTCGATATGGCCAACGTGCGGCGCCTCGCCCTCGAGCACAAGCCGAAGCTCATCATCTGCGGCGCGTCGGCGTACCCGCGCACGATCGACTTCGCGGCGTTCGCCCAAATCGCGAAGGAGTGCGGCGCCCGGCTGATGGCCGACATCGCGCACATCGCCGGCTTGATCGTCGCCGGGCTGCATCCTTCGTCGATTCCGCACGCGGACTTCACGACGACTACGACGCACAAGACGCTGCGCGGGCCGCGGGGCGGGATGATCTTCTGCCGGGCGGCCGACGCGGCGTTGATCGACAAGTGGATCTTCCCGGGCACGCAGGGCGGGCCGCTGATGCACACGATCGCGGCGAAGGCGGTCGCGCTCGGGGAGGCGTTGCGGCCGGATTTCAAGCAGTACCAGCAGCAGATCGTCGTCAACGCCCGGGCGCTGGCGGAGTCGCTGCGGTCGCGCGGCTATCGGCTGGTGTCGGGCGGGACCGACAACCACCTGATGCTCGTGGACCTCCGCAACGTGCATCCCGACCTGACCGGCAAGCAAGCCGAGGGCTGGCTGGAAGCCGCCGGCGTCATCGTCAACAAGAACATGATCCCGTTTGACGAGCGCAAGCCGACGCAGACCAGCGGGCTGCGCCTCGGGACCCCGGCGCTGACGACCCGCGGCATGAAGGAGCCGGAGATGGTCCGCGTGGCCGACCTGCTCCACCGGGCGCTGGCAGCCGGGGACGACGAGGCCGTGCGGGCGAAAGTGAGCGGCGAGGTGCGCGAGCTCTGCCGGCAATTCCCGTTGCCACAAGCGTGATCCGCCCGATGTCGCTCACCGTTGTACGAAGGACGCTCGCGGCCGCGCTCCTGCCGCTGCTCGCCGCCCTCGGCGGTTGCCAGGGTGGCGGCCACGTCGACGTCGCAGCGCTGAACTATCGCGACATCGATCCGCCGCCGCCCAACATCACGCGGCTCGATCTGGATCGCTGCTTCTGGTGGACCGACGAGCAGGATCACGTCTGGATCGCGATGGAACGCGACCAGCCGTTCCTGCTGGGCCCCGAACACTTCCTTTTTCAACTGTCGCTCGCGCTCGACAAGCCGCCCGCCGGCCGCTCGCGCAACTACCTCGCGAGCAACCGCGAGCTGCGCGGCGTCGCGTGCTTCGGCCCGGCCCAAAGCCGGTTTGTGTCGGTTGCCGGCATCGTCGCGCTGTATCGCGAGCCGGGCGAGCGCCTCCGCGGCAGCTTCCGCCTGGACGTAATGCGTCACGCGCAGCAGTTCCTCGGCGGCTGGAACCGCGCCGGCCGGTACCTCATGCTCGGCACGTTTGACGCGGTGAAGGACGAACAACAGGGCCGCCGCATCGCCGCCGCAACCGAAGCCCACGGGTGGGACCGCGAGCCGCCGGCGACACAGCCCGCAACACAGCCCACGTCGCAGCCCGCGATACAGCCGCCGACGCGCCCAACCCCGCCGCCCGCGCCGTAGCGCCGGTCGGCGCTCGCGTGGGCCGCTGGGCGACCCCGCGAACTGCAGTACCGATTCAGAGCCCGAGCGGCAGCGAGCGGCCCGAATCAGAGCCCGGAGCCCGAGCGACGGGTTCCCGGCAAACGCTCATCGCGCCGATAACGCGGCGGTCGTCCGCGCGCCGCCGCGAAGCAAAGAACGTCGGGTCCACTGTGCGGACCGGAATTGGCTGTTGCCGCGCCTCCCGACTACGGACACGTCGTCCCGATCACCGCCACGAACGGATCAATATCCGTAAACGTCACGTGCCCGTCGCAGTTCATGTCGCCGGAGCAGGGGGCGGGCGCCGCGCAGCCCCAACGCGCCCAGTACGCCGAGACGTTGCCGCCGGCGGTGGTGAAGTCGCACTCCGCGATCAGCGCGCCGTCAACAACCTGGTATGGTGTCCCCTGAATTCTCCCTGAATTCAAGGGGCCGAACCGGTAATCAGTGTCTTGAAGCTCTCCACCGACCAACTGGAAGAACCGGGGCCCATGACATAGTACTCCAGCAGCATGGTGTTGGCGTCTGGATCAACTGTCACCAGCGTGAATCCCAGCCTGTTCAATTCGTACTGCACGTCATGAAGAGCCGCTTCGGGGGCGGGCGGGTCTGGAAGGCTGTTCATGGGCAGGGCGCCGCCGTTGCCCGTCGTCAACTGGTACATCTTGTGACCGGCGCTGTCTGTGAAAGAGCCTACAGTGAGATTGTGCACATGTCCCACCGCATATAGCTGGACCCCGCTGTTCCCCATCATGTCCACAAACTGCTGCCGGCTGGCGTCCCCATCGAAGTAGGATGGCCCGAAGTAAAGCTCTGACGACCAGGAATAGCGTACACCGCCTTCATCGTCGGCGACGCCGCTGGCTATGAAGATGGGTTCGTGGGCCATGACGATCTTGAAGGGCGTAGTGGCCCTGTGAAGCTGATCACTCACCCACGCCTGGTCAATCGTGTGAAATCCCCAGAAATTCGTGCCCCAGGTCGCGTTCGTTGGGTTATACCACGGCACCGGCAGGGGGTCCGGCGGCACGTAATTTGCGTATTGGTCAACGACGACAACAGTGACCTGTTTGTGGCTGAAGGAATAGGTCAGTCCCTTCTGGTTCGGGTCGTTTTGCGGCATATATTGTCCGCGTGCCTGGTAGTAGGCGGCCGCCAATGCGGGATCCGGAGTGCCATTGACCCCGTCCCCGCAACTAACCTCGTGGTTGCCTCGCACGGTGTAGATCGGGATGTTCCCGTCCGTGATCGGCGTGACCGCGTCTTTGAATGCCTGAAACTGCTCGGCATACGGAATGTCGCGCAGGCCGGGATAGCGGCTTTCTGCCATCATGCGATACAAATCGCCAACGACCAGGTCGCCGACGTGCAGCACGAATTCCGGGTTCATCGACGCTATTTTCGTGGCGACCTCGGGTAGAACAAGGCTTACGCCGGTTGCCGTGTCGGGATCAAAAGGAGGCGACTTATACGCATCCTGTTTATT
>PMMM01000234.1 GCA_003162245.1 Phycisphaerales bacterium | reverse complement strand
TGCGTCCGAAGCGTCGGAGCGAATGAATCCTCTGCAGGCCGGTGAGTTCCTCGCCGGCCTGCGTTGTTTTTGGGGAAGAGAGGGACAGCTCCATCCGCACGCGGTGGTCGGCCGACGGGGCGCGGCGATTGGGCATCCCAATAGTGGTAGACCTACCTGTCGCAGCCGTCGGCCAATCATGGCATCCGATGCGAGGTGCTGCCTTGGGACAGTCGGTGCACTTTTCGACCGCCGTTCGGACGTTGCGGTATGCAAGATCGAGCGCGACGTAAGAGGCGGTAGCTGAACGGGTTACTACTCAGCATGGACCGCACGGTCTCAGGCCGGGTCGTGGCCTTGACGTCTTAGAGTGGGCGCGCTATACTGTGAATGAGTTCACAGCGTGACACAGATAACATCAGTTCTGTGTCGGTTCATCGAAAAAGCGGAGACCGGCGTTTCGTGAAGGTTACCGCCCGACTCATTGAGCGGCTCAGCACCTACCGGCGAAATCTTCAGCGCCAGATTCCGGGCGCCAAGACTCGTATTTATTCGCATGAGTTGGCTGCCCTCGTTGGCGAAACGCCCGCCCTCGTGCGGCGAGACCTCATGACGATCGGTTTCACCGGCAGCCCCGCGCACGGCTATGACGTGCCGGGGCTCATCGCAAAAATCGCCGAACTCCTCGACCCACCCGGCGGCGCCGGCATCGCACTGGTCGGCGTCGGGGCACTCGGCCGAGCGATACTCCGTTACTTTCACCGGGTGCATCCCGAATTCCGCTTCGTCGCTGCATTCGACACGTCGCCCGACAAAGTCGGGCAAGTCTTCGACGGCTGTCCGTGCCACGCGCTGGATGACATGGAAGCCACGCTCCGACAGAAACTTATCGCTTTCGGCGTCATCGCAGTGCCTGCCGATGCAGCGCAGGTCGTGGCGACCCGGCTCGTGCGCAATGGCGTGCGGGCGTTGCTAAACTTCACCCCGGAGCGGCTCCAAATGCCGCCGGGAGCTTATGTCGAGGATGTGGACCTGGCTGCATCGCTCGAGAAGGTCGTTTTTTTTGGCCGTTTGGGCGCCACGCACGCTGCCTGCCCAGGCGCGGACATGGCAGGTCCGGAATCTTGCGCGGCAAACCAAGACGCGTATGCGTCGGACTTGCCGTCGGCCAACAGCTAAGGACTTAGGGCTCAGCATGGATCCTCCGGATACCGCTCTCGTCACAACGATCCGGGAACGCTGCCGCCTGTGTTATACATGCGTGCGCGAGTGCCCCGCGAAGGCAATCCGCATCACCGGCGGCCAGGCTGAGGTTCTAACCGACCGCTGCATCGGCTGCGGCAATTGCTTCCGGGTGTGCAGCCAACGTGCCAAGCAGCTCCGCAGCGAGATTGCGGATGTCGAGAAGCTGCTGCAGTCGGGCGTCCGCGTCGCCGCCCTGATCGCCCCGAGTTTTCCGGCTGAGTTCGCTGAGTTTGACTATGAGTTCTTCGTTGGGATGGTTCGCGACGTGGGCTTCGCGCTCGTCAGCGAAGTCGGGTTTGGAGCCGACCTCGTTGCGGCCGAGTACTGGAAGCTACTGGCCAACACCAACAGCCAGCGCTATATCGCTACGACGTGCCCGGCCATCGTCGGCTACGTCGAGCGGTACCATCCCGAACTGGTGCCTTCCCTGGCTCCGATTGTCTCGCCGATGATCGCGACGGCGCGGGCCCTCCGCTGCTTGTACGGGAACGATTTGAAAGTCGTCTTCATCGGCCCGTGTATCGCGAAGAAGGGTGAAGCGGCGAGCGAGCCCGTGCAGGGGGATGTCGATGCGGTGCTCACGTTCATTGAACTGCGCGATATGTTTCTGCACCGGGCCATTAAGCCCGAATCGGTCAGCCCGAGCGATTTTGACCCGCCGCACGCGGGCACGGGCGCGCTTTTTCCGATCACACGCGGGATGCTCCAGGCGGCACAAATACAGGAGGACCTGCTGACCGGCGACATCGTCGCGGCCGATGGCCGCACCGAGTTTGTGGAAGCCATCCGCGAGTTTGAATCGGGCGATATGCACGCGCGGCTGCTCGAAGTGCTGTGCTGCGAAGGCTGCATCATGGGCCCGGGCACCACGAGCCATGCGCCCTTGTTCTACCGCCGGGCCCAGGTCAGCCGCTATGCCAAGCGTCGCATGGCGGCTTTCGACCGCGAGCGTTGGCACGATCGGTGGCTGGCCTTGGCCGACCTCGACCTGAGCCGCCGCTTTACGGCCTATGACCAGCGCCTCGCGCCGCCGTCGGAGCAGCAACTCGCCGAAGTCATGTCCCACATGGGCAAGCACAGTCCCGCCGACGAGCTGAATTGCGGCGCGTGCGGGTACGAAACCTGTCGCGAGCACGCCGTCGCCATCTGCAAGGGGCTGGCGGAAAGTGAGATGTGCCTGCCCTACACCATTGAGCAACTCAAACACACCTGCCAGGAGCTGGCCGTCTCGAACGAGCAGCTCGCCACCACGCAGGAAGCGCTGATGCAGTCCGAGAAGCTCGCCAGCATGGGCCAGCTNNATCGCCCACGAGGTCAACAACCCGCTCGGCACGGTGCTGATGCTGTCGCACACGTTGCTCGAAGAGCTGCCGCCCAACGACGCCCAGCGCGAGGACCTGGCGCTGATCGCCAGCGAGGCGGATCGCTGCAAGAAGATCGTCGCGGGCCTGCTCCAATTCGCCCGCAAGAACAAGGTCGAGGTCCGCACGACGAATCTGGCCGTGCTCGTCGAGAAGAGCGCGCGCATGGTGCGGCTCCCGCGGGGCGTGAGCGTGAAATTCGAACATGCGAACGGTGAACTGCGGGCCGAGATTGACCGCGACCAGGTCATGCAGGTGCTCACGAACCTGGTGAACAACGCCATCGACGCCATGCCTAACGGCGGGACGCTGACTCTGCGGACCGCCGCCGACGACCGGAACATCCGCATTCAAGTGGCTGATACCGGCACGGGCATCCCGCCGGAGAACCGCAAGAAGGTCTTCGAGCCTTTTTTCACGACGAAAGGCGCCGGCAAGGGTACCGGGCTCGGACTCTCGGTTACGTACGGCATCGTGAAGATGCACCACGGCGACATCAAGCTCGAGTCCAACGCGGACCCGGCCGGCGGCCCGACCGGCACGACGTTCACGGTGACGCTGCCGCGCGCCCCGCGCCCGGGCGGCGATGAAGCGAGGAGAAGCTGAGATGACGGACACGCTCCGCGTATTGGTCGTGGACGACGAGGCCGGCATGCGGCACGCCATCGTCCGCGCCCTGCGGCCGTTCAAGCTGCGTCTGCCCGACGTGGAGGGCGAAGTCTGCTTCGAGGTCGAACAGGCGGGCAGCGGCGAGGAGGCCCTCGAGCTGCTGAAAGTCCGCAACCCCGACCTGCTGCTCCTCGACCACAAGATGGGCGGCATGACCGGCGTCGAGGTGCTCCAGGAGCTGCGCCGGCAGGAGCGCGACATTCTGACCGTCATGATCACCGCATTCGCCACGCTCGAAACGGCGATCCACGCCACGAAATCCGGCGCGTTCGATTTCCTGGCCAAGCCTTTTACCCCCGAGGAACTCAAGGAGACCATCCGCAAGGCTGCCGGCCATCTCGTGGTGCAGCGGCAGGCCCGCCGGCTCGCCGCCGAACGCCGCCGCGTCCGCTTCGAGTTCATCTCCGTCCTCGGGCACGAGCTGAAGGCGCCGCTGGCCGCGATTGAGGGCTACCTGAACATCATTCGCGACCGCGCCCTCGGCGAGCAGGTGGCAGCCTACGAACAGGTCGTGCACCGCTGCCTCACCCGCAGCGACGGCATGCGCAAGCTGATCCTCGACCTGCTGGACATGACCCGCATCGAGTCCGGCGAAAAACGCCGCACGCCGCTGCCGATCGACGTCCGCGAGATCGCGCGCACCGCCCTCGACACCGTGCGCCCCGCCGCCGACACGTGCCAGGTCACGTTGCAGCTCCACGGCGACGGTCCGGTGCCGATGACCGCCGACCGCGGGGAGATCGAGATCATCTTCAACAACCTGCTTTCCAACGCCGTCAAGTACAACCGTCCGGGTGGCCGCGTGGACGTGGAGATTCACTGCGACGACGCCCGCGTCACGTTGGCGGTCACCGACACCGGCCTCGGCCTGTCCCCCGACGAGGCGGCCAAGCTCTTCAACGATTTTGTACGGATTAAGAACGACCGAACCCGCGACATCCTCGGCAGCGGATTGGGGCTTTCGCTGGTCAAGAAGCTGGCGCTGATGTACGGCGGTGACGTCGCCGTTACCAGCCAGCCCGATATTGGCAGTACCTTCACCGTGACTTTGCAGCGGGACCTCAAGCCCGCCAATTGGGATGATCGAGCGACACCAAGTACTCACGTGGCTGCGCGAAACTGACGAGCAGCGGCTGGAAACGCTCTGGCACTGGGCCGACGCGGCCCGCCGCGCGCACGTGGGGGACGCAGTTCACCTGCGTGGCCTCATTGAGCTTTCCAACCACTGCGTCCGCCACTGTGGCTACTGCGGTCTGCGCGCGCCGAATGCCCAGCTTCCGCGCTATCGCATGACCACCGACGAGATTCTCGCCTGCGCGCGTCAGGCCGTGGCCTTCGGCTACGGCACGGTGGTCTTGCAATCTGGAGAGGATCCGCAGCTTACCACGGCCTGGGTCACCGACCTGGTCCGCCGCATTCGTGCGGAAACCCCACTGGCCATCACCTTGAGCCTGGGTGAGCGCGAGCCGGACGAGCTGTCCGCCTGGCGCCGCGCCGGTGCCGACCGCTACCTGCTCCGCTTCGAGACGTCCAACCGCGCGCTGCTGAACGAAATCCACCCCCCGCAGCCCCAGGCAGGCCGCGACCGGATCGCCTTGCTGCGAGTGCTGCGTGACCTGGACTACGAGGTCGGCAGCGGCGTGATGATCGGCATCCCGGGCCAGACTTACGACGACCTTGCCAACGACATCGAGCTCTTCCGCACGCTCGACCTGGACATGATCGGCGTCGGCCCGTTTCTGCCGCATCCCGAAACGCCGCTGGGCGCCGCACAGCTCGGCCCTTGCCCCTTGGACCAGGTGCCCAACACCGAGTTGATGACGTACAAGGTCGTCGCGCTGACGCGCCTCGCCTGCCCGCGGGCGAACATCCCGAGCACGACCGCCCTGGCGACCTTGAACCGCGCGAGCGGCCGCGAATTGGGCCTGCAGCGCGGCGCGAACATCATCATGCCGAACCTCACGCCGACGGAATACCGTTGCCTGTACGAGATCTACCCGGCGAAAGCGTGTTTGTATGAGACCGCCGAGCAGTGCCATGGCTGCCTGATGCGGCGGATCGTGGCGCTGGGCCGCGCGATCGGCACGGGTCCCGGCGGATCGCCGAATTGGCAGGCCCGCGCACAGCAACCGCGGGCGTCTGCACCGCAGGCGGGGGTAAGGAACTGAGATGGTTGGTGCGACCGAGTTTGAACTAAGTGCCGGGGCAACGGACTTCATTGATGACAAGGCGCTCCAGGCACTGCTGACCGCGCCGCCGCCCGACTCGGGCCGCGTGCGCGATGTGATCGCCAAGAGTCTCGCGAAGCAGGCGCTGAGCGTCGAAGAGGCTGGCGTTCTGGTCGGCGCCGAGACGCCAGATCTTCAGGAGGAGATCTTCGCCGCCGCGCGGCAACTCAAGCGCGACGTGTACGGCAACCGGATCGTGCTCTTCGCGCCGCTGTACGTCGGTAACGACTGCGTGAACGACTGCGTCTATTGTGCGTTTCGCCGGTCGAACCGGGAGGAGATTCGCCGCTCGCTGAGTCAGGACGAGATCCGCAGCCAGGTCGGGGCGCTGGAGCGGCAGGGCCACAAGCGGCTAATCCTCGTCTTCGGCGAGCACCCGCGCTACAACGCCGAGTACATCGCCGAGTGCGTGCGGACCGTCTACGGCGTCAAGGTGGGCCACGGCGAAATCCGCCGCGTGAACATTAACGCCGCGCCGCAGAGCATCGCCGGCTACCGGACCATCAAGGCCGCCAAGATCGGCACGTTCCAGGTGTTCCAGGAGACATACCATCACGAGGCCTACGCCCAGATGCACCCGCAGAACACGCGGAAGGGGCATTACTTGTACCGGCTCGACGCCCTCAGCCGTGCGCAGGAGGGCGGCATCGACGATGTCGGCATCGGCGCGCTCTTTGGGCTGTACGACTGGCGGTTCGAGCTGCTCGGCCTCGTGTCGCACGCGCTGCATCTCCAGCAGCGCTACGGCGTCGGCCCGCACACGATCAGCTTCCCACGCGTCCGGCCGGCATCCGGCGTGGATCTGCCGGCGCAGTGGCGCGTCGGCGACGCCGACTTCAAGCGCATCGTGGCCATTCTCCGCCTCGCCGTCCCGTACGCCGGCCTCATCATGACCGCCCGCGAGCCGCCGGACGTGCGGCGCGAGCTGATGAGCTTTGGCGTGTCGCAGATCGACGCGGGTACGCGGATCGAGTTGGGCGGCTACACGGAGGCCGGCGATGCCCAGTGCCTGCAGCGCGGGCAGTTCGAGTTGGGCGACATTCGCTCCCTCGACGAGGTCCTCGGCGACCTGCTGACGGACGGCTACATCCCGAGCTTCTGCACCGCGTGCTACCGGCTCGGCCGCACCGGCGAGCACTTCATGGAGTTCGCGATCCCCGGCTTCATCAAGCGCTTCTGCACGCCGAACGCGCTGCTGACCGCGGCGGAGTATTTGCAGGACTACGCGACGCCGGCGACGCGTGCCGCCGGTGAGAAGCTGATCGCGGCCGAAGTGGACAAGCTGGAAGAAGGGCCGGTCAAGAACGAACTGGTCGACCGCTTGCGGCGAATTCGCGAGGCGGGCGAGCGGGACTTGTATTTCTAAATGGCTCCTCGGCGTAGAATCCGCGGCGGCCGTGGTGGGAGGCAATGGCTTATGGATGATGACGCAGGACCGCGCTACAGCCGGGAACATATCCTGGTCGGCCTACAGGAGGCTTGGCCACAGATCGTCGGTGACCGCCGGCCGTTCTCTTCGGGCACGCGCATTGACCACCAGTTGAAAGCGTCGGGCGACTGGGAGGAGGTTGACCTGACGGATGTCGCTTACGCGCTCGACCGGTTCTTCGGCATCGACGAGTGCGATCCGCGCAGGTCGTGGAAAGAGCGCTTGGAAGAGTGGACCCGGTTCTTTGACTGGGGCGCGCAGGCAACGCCGGAGGGATGGGGGCGCGACGTTGGTCCCTGCTTTACGTTTGGGGCTCTGGCCGATTTTCTTGCTGCGCGCGTGGTCGAGCGGCCAATCGAGGCGGTGCGCGTCTTGGGCAAGCCGTGTTTGAACGCCGGCGCGTTTCTGCGCATCTGCGAGCTGACTGCTCGGCTCGTGCCGGCCGTGTCGCCCATCTGGCCGAGCACGCCCGTGCGAACGGCCCTGCGCGGTCGCGCGCTACGTCGCCTGTGGGCGCGATTGCGCTGGATGTCAAACGGCCGAATTGCACCGCTGCGCCTCACGTGGCGCGCACGGTTGGCCGACCTCTTGCTGTCGCGGATCGGCCTCGTAGCCTTGTTGTTCGCTCCGCTTGCGATTGGCGTGTGGGTGAGCGCTGGTTCGGGGCGCGGCGGGTATGTGCCGGTCATGTTAAGCGTCGTCCCGCTGTGGGGCGCTCTGCTGGTACTCGGCGAAGCTTGGGCTGCCTTGGAGCACCCACTGCCGTCAGGATTCACGACATTTCGCGACCTCGCGCGGGGGTTGGCCGCAAGTACGTCAGCGGGGCATAGGCAGGATGATGCCCCAACGGATTGAGTGCGATCTCTTGGGTGAGCACACGGTGCCCGCCGACGCGCTGTATGGCGTCTACACTGTTCGCGCGCTGGAGAACTTTCCGCTCGCGCGCCGGCCGGTGCATCCGGCGTTGATTCATGCCTACGGAGCGGTCAAGCTGGCCTGTGCGCGGACGAATCGCGAGTTGGGGGCTTGGGACGAGGCCAAGGTTGCGGCCGTCGAGGGGGCGTGCCGGGAGATGATGGAGGGCTTGCTCGACGCCCATATCGTCGTCGATGCGCTCCAGGGCGGCGCGGGCACGTCGACCAACATGAACGTCAACGAGGTGCTTGCGAACCGAGCGCTGCAAATCCTCGGCCGGCCGCTGGGTGAGTATGCGACCATCAGCCCGCTCGACGACATCAACCGGCATCAATCGACCAACGACACTTACCCGACCGCGCTCCGCGTCGCGGCCATCCAGCAGCTTCATCGCCTCGAACAGGAGGTCGTCGCGCTCCAGGAGGCGTTCCAGGCCAAGGAGAAGCAGTTCGCCCACGTTGTGAAGATCGGCCGCACGCAATTGCAAGACGCCGTGCTTACGACGCTTGGCCGCGAGATGGGGGCCTACGCGGAGGCGTTCAGCCGCGACCGCTGGCGAATCTACAAGTGCGAGGAGCGCCTACGGGTCGTCAATCTCGGCGGAACGGCGATCGGCACGGGCCTCGGTGCGCCACGCGAGTACATTTTCCGCGTCGTCGAGCATCTGCGCGAGATCACCGGCCTCGGTCTGGCCCGCGCGGAGAACCTCGTCGAAGCAACGCAGAACGCCGACGTGTTCGTCGAGGTCAGCGGCATCCTCAAGGCCTGCGCGAGCAACTTACTGAAGGTTGCGACCGACCTGCGGCTGCTCTCATCCGGGCCCGACGGCGGTTTCGGCGAAATCCGCCTGCCGCCGCGGCAGGCCGGCTCGTCGATCATGCCCGGCAAGGTAAATCCGGTGATTCCGGAGGCTGTTTCGCAAGCGGCGATCGCCGTCATGGCCCATGACCAGGCGATCACGCAGGCCTGCTCGCTCGGCAGCCTGGAGTTCAACGCCTTTCTGCCGCTGGTCGCCGACGCACTGCTCACGAGCCTCGACCTACTGGCCAACGCGTGCTCGATTCTCCGGCGCCTATGCGTCGAGGGGCTCGAAGCGGACGAAGCTCGCTGCCGGCAGCACGTCGAAAGCTCCACCGCGACCGTGACCGCCCTCGTGGAAACCGTCGGCTATGAAGCCGCGCAGGACGTCGCCCGGGCCGCACGCGAGCAACGGAAGACGATCCGCGAGATCGTTCTGGGGCGCGGCCTGCTTTCTGCGGCGCAATTCGACGCGTTGATTGCGCCGGAGGCCGTGATGCGTCTCGGTTCGACCTCGCCGCGCCCCCGCGGTTCTTCGGCCTTGGAGCCGCCATGACCGGCGCTCCGAAAGGCATGCGTCTGCACATCGGCCTCTTCGGCCGGCGGAATGTGGGCAAGTCATCGCTGCTGAACGCGCTGACCCGGCAGGACGTGTCGATCGTCTCCGAGACGGCCGGCACCACGACCGATCCCGTCGAAAAGCCGATGGAGTTGCTGCCGATCGGGCCGGTGCTGTTCATCGACACGGCGGGCATCGACGACGTGGGGGCGCTGGGCCAGATGCGCGTCGAACGCGCGCGACAAGTGCTCGACCGCGTCGATGTCGGCGTCATCGTCACGCAAGCGGGGGAGTGGGGCCAATTCGAGGAAGCGCTGCTCTCGGAATTCGTGGGGCGCAGCGTGCCGGCGATCGCGGTCTTCAACAAGGCCGACCTCGCGACGCCATCGGCTGCCACATTGACCACGTTAAGCGAGCGCAAAGTGCGCTGCGTGCAAACGGTCGCGAGCCGCGGCGAGGGCGTCCTCGACCTGCGTGAGGCGTTGATTCAGAGTGCGCCCGACGACTTCATCAACACGCCGGCGATCGTGGGCGACCTTGTGCCGCCGGGCGAGCTGGTCGTTCTCGTCGTGCCAATCGACAAAGAGGCGCCGAAGGGGCGCTTGATCCTCCCGCAGGTCCAGACGATCCGCGACCTGCTGGACAACGACGCGTATTGTCTGGTCGTCAAGGAGCGGGAGTTGCGGGACGCGCTGGAGCGGCTCAAGCGGCCGCCGGTCCTGGTTGTGACGGACTCGCAGGCGTTCTTAAAGGTCGCGGCCGACACGCCGCCGGCCGTGCCGTTAACGTCATTCTCGATCCTGTTCGCCCGGTTCAAGGGCGACCTAACGGAACTCGTGCGGGGCGCGCTCGCGATCGACTCCCTGCGCCCCGGCGACCGCGTCCTCATCGCCGAGGCGTGCTCACACCACCCCATCGGCGAGGATATCGGTCGCGTCAAGATCCCGCGCTGGCTGACGCAATACGTCGGCGGCAAGCTCGAATTCACGACGACCCAGGGTCACGACTTTCCGCCGGACCTGCCCTTGTATCGCCTGGTCGTGCACTGCGGGGCCTGCGTGCAGAACCGGCGGGAGATGCTATCCCGCATCGTGCGTTGCCGCTGGGCGGGCGTGCCCGTCACCAACTACGGCCTGACGATCGCCTACTCGCTGGGTATCTTCGAGCGCGCCCTGTCGCCGTTTCCGGCGGCGCTGGACGTGTACCGGCAGGGTCGGGGCCGTCCCGCTTCGCCGAGCTCGGCCCAATGACCGGCCCGACGAAGGGAACTGCGGCAATTCGCACGGTTTATAAGCGGATTCTGCGGCTTGCCGGAGAGCTGCGCGAGATTTCGCAACCGGGCCGCGTGCTGCCCCCCGCGGCCGGCGTTAGAATACGTGGCTCGCAAGCGAGCCCTGACCCGTGCTTCGCCATGACTAGTATCAAGTGTGCGCGGCGGCCTGATGCCGGCTTCCGCGGTCTCCGGACCAAGGTGGTCGCGAGCCATCGGCCGCAACGGTGTCGGCGGGAGCCACCATGAGGCTTGACGAATTGGCCAGCAAGATCGGAGCCAAAGTCCACACGCCGGGCCGCGGCGCCAATGTCGAGGCCGACCAGGTTTACGCCGGCGACCGCATCAGCGATTTGCTGAATGCCGCCGGCGAGCACGCGCTGCTCGTGAGCAACCTGGCGAGCACGCACCTGGTTCGCGTGGCCGAGCTGATGGACATCCCCGGCATCTGCCTGGTGAACGGCCAGGTTCCCGACGCAGCGATGCTCGACGCCGCCCGCGAGCATCGCACGCTGCTGATGGCCTCGCCGCTCGGCCTCTTTGAGACCTGCGGGCGTGTGTACGAGTGCCTGGCGACCGAGAAGCAAACGTGACATGACCACCGCCGTGTACGAGATCAAAGGGGGCGATTACGAGCGCGGCGGTGCTGCGTCCCGAGCGGTCAAGCAGCAGCTCAAGCAGGTCGGCGCCGATCCGGCCGTCGTGCGTCGTGCGATGATCGCGGCGTACGAAGCCGAGATGAACGTCGTCATCCACACGCAGGGCGGAGAGTTGCGGGCGTGCCTCCATAACGGACAACTCGATATCGAAGTGATCGACACGGGTCCAGGTATCGCCGACGTCGAGCAAGCCCTCCGGGAGGGTTATTCGACCGCGTCGCCCAAGGCTCGCGAGCTGGGTTTCGGCGCGGGGATGGGCCTGCCGAACATCAAGCGGAACAGCGACCGGTTCGCAATCGAGTCGGCGCTCGGCCGCGGGACCCGAGTCAGCTTCACAATTCTGCTGAAGCCGCAGGCGCTCTACGGGGCCGGTCGCCATTCGGTGCAGATTGTGGCCGAACGGTGCCGCCAGAGCCTGCGGTGCCTGCGCGCTTGCCCGACGGGCGCGGTGCGCGCCTTCCGCGGCAAGCCCGAGATCCTGGACTACCTGTGCATCGACTGCACCGCGTGCATCGCCGCCTGCCCGACCGGCACGCTGATGATGAGCGGCACGGTGGGGGAGCTGAAACCGGCCGCCGACACCGTTCTCGTCGTCCCGGCCGCGGCACTCGTGCAATACGGCGCGGGCGTGACGCCGCAGCGGGTACTCGACGAATTGACGGCGCTCGGCTTCCGCGAGGTGCGCGTGGTCGAGGCATGGGAGGAGGCGCTGCGGGCGGCAGTAGTGGCATACGCGAAAGCGGAAGCACCGGTGGCGCCCGTGATCTCGCCGGCGTGCCCGGCGGTCGTGAACCTGATCGAAACGCGGTTCCCGTCGCTCATCCCGCACCTCGCGCCTTTCCTCTCAGCGATCGAAGCGGTCCGTGGGGAACTGGGCGGCCGGCAGGCGATCTGCGTCGCGCTGTGCCCGTGTCAGAAGACCGCGTTGCGAATTGGCGACGGTGTACAGCCCGACGTGCTCCTGCCCGCGGTGCTGCGTGCCGCGGTCATGCCGCGTCTGAACACGAACCCGCCGGCCGGGCACGGCTCATCCGCTCTCGGCGGGGGGGCCAGCGCGGATGTTCTACGTGTGGCCGGCTTGCGGCATGTTGTCCGCGTCCTGGAGGCCATCGAGGACGGACTGGTCACGGATGTGCCCGTGATCGAGCCCTGGATCTGTGACAAAGGTTGCTTCGGCTCGCCGCTGCTGGCGGAGGACGCGGTCTTGGCCCGCAGCCGGTGGCAGACTGCGCCGGTCGAGCGGCAGGCTTCGGCCCGCGCGGTGCGGCGGAACGTGCCCTTTGAGCCGCGGAAAGGTCTGCGGCTCGACAACGACATGACGAAGGCGATTCACAAGCTTGCGCGGATCGACAAGCTCAAACGCAGCTTGCCGGGCGGCGACTGCGGGATTTGCGGCGCGCCGACGTGCGCTGCGTTGGCGGAGGACATCGTGCTCGGCCGCGCGCACCCCGAGGCATGCCCGCGGCAGGGCCAAAGTACGCCGCCCAGCGAGAAGGAGTCGGGGACATGAAACTCAGCGACCTGGCGGCCAAACTCGGATTCGAGCGGCTCACGCCCGCGACGACCGGCGACTCGCCGGAGATCGCAGCGGGCTACGTCTCGGACCTGCTCAGCGACGTGCTGGCNNTGAACGTGATCGCGGTCGCCGTGCACGCAGAGCTGGCAGCAGTGATCTTCGCGCTCGACCGTCGGCCCGACGAGACCGTGCTGGTGCGAGCGGCGGAGGAAGGCATCGCGCTGTACGTCTCGAAGCTGCCGGCATTCGAGATCGTCGGACGGCTGTACGCAGCGGGCGTGCGAGGTACACATGCGTGAGAGCCTTGCTCGCCGACCTGCACATACACACGGGTCTGTCGCCTTGTGCGGGCGACGAGATGACGCCGCCGGCCGTTGTGCGGACGGCGCTTGAACGTGGATTGGCAATGATCGCGATTTGTGATCACAACTCGGCAGGCAACACGGCGGCGACGCTGACGGCAGGGCGGCGCGCGGGTCTGGCCGTTGTCGCCGGCATGGAAATCACGACCGCGGAAGAGGTCCACGTCGTCGGCCTGTTTCCCGATCCGGCGGCCGCGGAGGCCGCATCGACGGAGATCGGAGCGACGTTGCCGGACGCCGACGATGCCTACTACGCGCGGTTCGGCCCGCAGCGGCGCATGGATGCGGATGGGCAGATCACGGGGACGGAGCCGAAGATGCTGGCCGGCGCGGCGATGCTTGATCTGTCGGCCGCGGTGCAGCTCATTCACCGATACAACGGCGTGGCGATCGCCGCCCACGTGAACCGGCCGTCCTTCAGCGTGCTGAGCCAACTAGGCCTGTTCCCCGATGACGCGTGTTTCGACGCGATTGAAGTGTTCGTGCCCTGCGATCCGGCAAGACCGACGGGGGCCACGGCCGTCTGGGCCGCGCAGGAGCTGACCAAGCTCGGATTGCCGGTCGTCTCGTCCTCCGACGCGCATTTTCTGGGCGACATCGGCCGCTGCCAGACGCGCTGCGACATGGAAGCGCCGACGTTCGACGAGCTGACGCTCGCGTTGCGCGGCGTCGGCGGCAGGGGGGTGCGCTGTGCGTGAGCTTTCCCTCCACATCCTCGACCTGATCGAGAACTCGATCCGCGCGCAGGCGTCGATCATCGCCGTCCGCGTCGCGGCCCTGCCCGAAGAGGACCTGCTCACGATCGTGGTGGAGGACAACGGCAACGGCCTGAAAGTCCCGGCCGAGCAGGTGCTTAACCCGTTCTACACGACAAAGAACGGCAAGCGCACGGGGCTGGGGCTGAGCCTCTTCAAGGCGGCAGCCGAGCAAGCCGGGGGGCGGCTAACGCTGGGTAAGTCGGCGCTGGGCACGGCCCGTCATGCGGGGTTGAAAGTCACGGTGGAGATGGTATTGCGGCACGTAGACCGCAACCCGCTCGGCGACCTGGCCGGTACGCTGGCTTCGGTCGTCTGTACGAACCCGGACGTCGATTTTCGTTTTGATCTGCAGTTGGACAGCCGGGCGTGTGCCATTCGCGCGCGCGACCTGGCCGCCCAGCTCGGAGTGGACCCACAGGACGGCCTGGCGCTCGCCCGCGGCGTGCGGGCGAGAGTCGCCGGCGAACTGGGGTCCTCTGGTGTTTTCATCTGAGGACAGGGAGATGTGTATGAGTGTTGAGGCTCAAGTCAAGTGTACCTGCGGCGAGGAAGCCTCCGAGGAGGAGTTGCTCGCCCGCTTGGACGGTGTGTTGAAGGAGTATCGCGACAAGCCGGGGGCCTTGATCCCGGTCTTGCAGATCGCGCAGGGTATCTTCGGGTACTTGCCGGAGGTGGCGCTCAAGAAGATCGCGCTTGGACTGAACAAGTCCTACAGCGAGGTCGCCGGCGTCGTCAGCTTTTATTCATTCTTCTCTACCAAGCCCCGCGGCAAGCACCTCGTCCGCGTCTGCCTCGGGACGGCCTGCTACGTCCGCGGCGGCAAGCGCGTGCTCGACACCCTCAAGCACAAGCTCAAGATCGACGTGGGCGAGACGACCGAAGATCGCCAATTCACGCTCGAGGTCGCGCGCTGCTTCGGCGCCTGTGGCCTGGCCCCGGCGATCATGATCGACGAAGAGGTCCACCACCGCGTCAAGCCGAACAAGATGGACCTGGTGCTCAGCAAATACCGCAACGGCGACGCGCCCGTCGCGAAGAAGAGGAGAACGTAGCCATGGCACAGCGCATCACAAGTCCCAAGGACCTGAAGGCTCTGCAGGAAAAGGCCAAGGCCGACATCGACCTGCGCTCCGGCCAGAAGGACGTGCGGATCACCGTGCACATGGGCACCTGCGGCATCGCGGCGGGGGCGCGCGACGTGCTGGGGGCGTTAATAGACACGCTCGGCGCCGCCGGAGTGAAAAACGTCACGATCACGCAGACCGGCTGTGCCGGGCTGTGCGATCAGGAGCCGATGCTCACGCTCGCCGACAAGGCCGGCGGATCGTTCCGCTACGGCAAGCTCGACAAGCACAAGGTGGCCGAGATCGTCCGCGAGCACGTGCAGCGCGGGCAGCCGGTCGCAGAGTACCTGATTAAGGTCTAAGCATTTGTGGAGATAAATCGTCCATGAGTAACGTACGAACGCATTTACTGTTGTGTACCGGCGGCGGCTGCATCGCCTCCGGCGCCCTGGAGGTCGGCGCGGCCCTGCGCGAGCAGATCGAGCGCCAGGGTCTCCAAGGCGAGATCCAGGTCATCGAATCCGGGTGCCTCGGCCCCTGTGCCGTCGGCCCGGTCGCCGCGGTGTACCCCGACGGCGTCTTCTACCAGGGCATTTGCCCGGACGACGCCGCCGAGATCGTCGAAGAGCACCTGCTCAAGGGCCGCGTCGTCGAGCGCCTCGTCCGCAAGACGCCGAAGGGCGAGGCCGTCCCCGGCCTGCACGAGATCGACTTCTTCCAGAAGCAGGTCAAGATTGTGCTGCGCAACTGCGGCGTGATCGACCCGCTGCGGATCGAGGAATACGTCGCGCGCGATGGCTACCAGGCCCTCAGCAAAGCGCTCACCGAGATGAAGCCCGACCAGGTGATCGCCGAGGTCAAAAAGTCCGGCCTACGCGGCCGCGGCGGTGCGGGCTTCCTCACCGGCTTGAAGTGGGAGTTCACGCGCAAGTCGCCCGGCGATGTCAAGTACATCCTCTGCAACGGCGACGAGGGCGACCCCGGCGCGTTCATGGACCGCAGCGTCCTCGAAGGCGACCCGCACAGCGTCATCGAAGGCATGGCCATTGCCGCCTTTGCAATCGGCGCGAAGCAGGGCTACGCCTACATCCGCGCCGAATATCCGCTCGCCGTGCAGCGCTTCGAGCACGCGCTCAAGCAGGCCCGCGAGTACGGCCTGCTCGGCAAGAACATCATGAACAGCGGCTTCGACTTCGACATCGAGGTCCGCATGGGCTCCGGCGCCTTCGTCTGCGGCGAAGAGACCGCCCTGATGACCTCGATCGAGGGCAACCGCGGCGAGCCGCGTCCGCGTCCGCCGTTTCCCGCCGTCAAGGGCCTGTGGGACAAGCCGAGTTGCCTGAATAACGTCGAGACGTTCGCGAACATCGCCCCGATCATCACAAAAGGGGCGGACTGGTTCGCGTCCTTCGGCTCGCAGAAAAGCAAGGGCACGAAGGTCTTCGCGCTCGCCGGTGCGGTCAACAACACCGGCCTCGTCGAAGTCCCCGTCGGCATGCCGCTCGGCGAGATCATCTACGACATCGGCGGCGGCGTCCCCGGCGGCAAGAAGTTCAAGGCCGTGCAGCTCGGCGGCCCGTCCGGCGGCTGCATCCCCAAAGAACACCTCAACGTCCCCGTCGATTACGAGTCGCTGACCGAGCTCGGCGCCATCATGGGCTCCGGCGGCATGATCGTCATGGACGAAGACACCTGCATGGTCGACGTGGCCCGCTTCTTCCTGGATTTCTGCCAGGACGAATCCTGCGGCAAGTGCCCGCCGTGCCGCGTGGGCACCAAGCGGATGCTTGAGATCGTCACGCGCATCTGCGAAGGCCAAGGCGAGGAAGGCGACATCGAGAAACTCATCACGCTGGGACAGATCATCAAGGACACGGCGTTGTGCGGCCTCGGCCAGACGGCCCCGAACCCCGTGCTCTCGACGATCCGCTATTTCCGTCACGAATACGAAGCCCACATCCGCGACAAGCACTGCGAGGCGGGCGTGTGCCCGGCCCTCGTGCGGGCCCCGTGCCAAAGCGCCTGCCCGGCCAGCGTTGACGTGCCGGGCTTCGTCTCGCTCATAGCGGAAAAGCGTTACGCCGAGGCGCTGGCGCTGCACCGCGATCGGAACCCGTTCGCGTCGGTGTGCGCCCGCGTCTGCTTCCACACGTGCGAAGACAAGTGCCGGCGCGGCTCGCTGGACGAAGCCGTCGCGATCCGCGGCGTGAAGCGTTTCATGGCCGAGCAGGAAGTGACCGTCCAACTCCCCGACGTCCGCGACAGCGAGGAAAACGCCAAGCGCAAGGTCGCGATCGTCGGGGCCGGGCCGGCTGGCCTGTCCTGCGGCTACTTCCTGGCCCGTCTCGGCTACAAACCGAAGATCTTCGAAGCCGAGCCGCGGCCGGGCGGAATGCTCATGCAGGCCATTCCCGCGTACCGGCTGCCGCGTGAGGAGCTGGCCCGCGAGATCCGCATGATCGAACGCCTGGGCGTGGACATCGAGACCAACACGCGGCTCGGGCGCGACTTCACGCTCAAGAGTCTGCGCGACGAGGGCTACGAAGCGGTGTTCGTCGGCATCGGGGCTCCGATCGGGACACGACTGGGCATCCCGGGCGACGATGGCGAGGGCGTGGCCGACGCACTGCACTTCCTGCGCGAGTACAACGTCCGCGGCTCGGCGCCGGTGGGCAAGAAGGTCGTGGTGGTCGGCGGCGGAAACGCTGCCGTCGACGCGGCCCGCACCGCCCTGCGCCTCGGCGCGCAAACGGTCACCATCCTCTACCGCCGGACGCGAACCGAAATGCCCGCGTACAAAGAAGAGGTCGACGAGGCCGAGCGCGAGGGCGTGCGCCTCGCCGTGCTCGTCGCCCCCGTCGAGATCGTCAAGAAGAACGGCAAGGTCGCCGGCATGAAATGCCGCAACATGGTGCTCGGCGAGTTCGACCGCTCGGGTCGTCGCCGGCCGGTTGGCGGCCAGGATGGCGAATTCGTGGTCGAGTGCGACCAGGTCATCGCCGGCATCGGCCAGATGCTCGACCCGAAACAGGCCCTCGATGGCGTTGAGGTGAAGCTGAGCAAGAACGGCTTCATCGCCGTGGATGCGGTCACCGGGCAGGCGAGTCAGCCCTGGCTTTTTGCGGGCGGCGATGCCGTACTCGGGCCGTCCTCGGTCGTGCACGCGATCGCCCAGGGCGAGAAGGCGGCCGTCGGGATCGACAAGCTGCTGACAGGTGCGGAGCACGCGTTCTGGCGGAAGGAAAAGACCGTGGATGCGTTCTTCGATCCGGATGCCGACCCCGTGCAATACGGGCGCGCCAAGATGCAACTGATCCCGGTGAGCAAACGCAAGCACAATTTCCAGGAGGTCGAGCTGCCCTGGTCGGAGCCGGCCGCGCGCCGTGAGGCGAAGCGCTGCCTGCGCTGCGATTTCCGGGCCCCGGCCGACGTGGAAAAGGAATAGAGGAGTACCAAGATGCCAAAACTCACCATTGACAACATATCCGTAGAAGTTCCCGCCGGGACGACGGTCCTGGAAGCCGCCCAAAAGGCCGGCGTCCAGATTCCGACGCTCTGCTACATGAAGGACGTGCAGGCCATCGGTGCCTGCCGCGTCTGCACCGTCGAGGTCGAGGGCGCCCGCGCGCTCGTCGCGTCCTGCGCCATGTCCGTCTCCGAGGGCATGAAAATCAAGACCAACACCAAGCGCGTCCGCGAAGCTCGCCGGACCGTCGTCGAGTTGCTGCTCTCCGAGCACGACGGTGACTGCCAGACGTGCCCCCGCAACGAGGATTGCGAGTTGCAGAAGGTCGCGCACGAGCTGGGCGTCCGCGAAATCCACTACCCGGGCGGCAAGGCCGCGCGCTACCAGGACCACAGCACCCCGGCCCTCACGCGCGACACCGCCAAGTGCATCCTCTGCCGCCGCTGCGTCACCGTCTGCAACAACGTGCAGGGCGTCGCCGCCTTGTGGCCGCAGAACCGCGGCTTCAAGACCGTCGTCGGCCCGGCGTTCTGCCACGAGCTCGACGACGTCGTGTGCGTGCAGTGCGGCCAGTGCGGAGCGGTGTGCCCGGTCGGGGCAATCACCGAGCAGGACCACATCGGCATGGTGTGGGATGCGCTCGACGACCCCGCCAAGCACGTTATCGTGCAAACCGCCCCGGCGATCCGCGCCGCGCTCGGCGAGTGCTTCGGCTACCCGCCCGGCACGCGCGTCACCGGCAAGATGACCGCCGCCCTGCGCCGCCTGGGTTTCGCCGGCGTGTTCGACACGAACTTCACGGCCGACCTCACGATCATCGAGGAGGGCACCGAGCTGCTCATGCGGCTCAAGCAGGTCCTCAAGCCCGGCGGCAACGGCCACGGCCGCCACTTCGGCCCGCTGCCCATGTTCACGAGCTGCTCGCCCGGGTGGATCAAGTTCATGGAGCATTTCTACCCGGACATGACGCCGAACCTCTCAACCTGCAAGTCGCCGCAGCAGATGTTCGGCGCGATCGCCAAGACCTACTATGCCCAGAAGATCGGCAAGCGCCCCGAGGACCTCTTCGTCGTCTCGGTCATGCCTTGCACCGCCAAGAAGTTCGAGTGCCAGCGGCCGGAGATGGACGACAGTGGCGTGCAGGACGTGGACGCCGTGCTGACGACGCGCGAGCTGGCCCGCATGATCAAGCAGGCCGGCATCCGCTTCGAGCAGCTCCCCGACGAAGAGATGGATGCGCCGCTGGGTCTATCGACCGGTGCGGCCGACATCTTCGCCAACACCGGCGGCGTCATGGAGGCTGCCCTGCGGACGGCCTGGGAACTGGTCACCGGCCGCGAGCTGCCCTTCGACAAGCTGCATGTGGCGCCGATCCAGGGCCTCGAAGGCGTCAAGGAAGCTTCGGCGAAGATCACCGGCGCCAAGCCCGAGTGGTCGTTCCTCGAAGGCGTCGAGCTGAAGGTCGCGGTCGCCCACGGTCTGGGCAACGCCCGCAAGGTCATCGAGCGCATCCGAAGCGGCCAGGCGCAGTACCACTTTATCGAGATCATGACCTGCCCCGGCGGCTGCATCGGCGGCGGCGGCCAGCCGCGCACGACCACCAACGACATCCGCGAAAAGCGCATCGCGGCCATCTATGCCGAGGACGAGAGCCGTAAGCTGCGGAAGTCGCACGAGAACCCGGCCGTCCAGCAGCTCTACAAGGAATTCCTGGGCGTGCCGCTGGGCGAAAAGTCGCACCACCTGCTGCATACGAAGTACACGGCGCGGGCGCGCGTGTAGCCCGCAGCGGTAATAAGGTGATAAGGAGCGTCATCTCTGCGTCCTCGCCGATGCATGCGGATGCGCTCCTTTGTCACCTTATCGCCCCGCCATTCGGTGGCTTGCCGTCCGTCGCGCGGCGTGGAGAATGAAGGTATGCCTGACCCGGCCCCGCTCATCCTGATCGTCGACGACGACGTCGATTTCCTCGAGATCAACCGGCATATTCTCGAGCCGGCCGGCTACCGGGTCGTCGGCTGCACGGACCCCAAGCAGGCCTGGGAGCGCATCCAACAGGAAAAGCCGCGGCTGATCATCACCGATTTGATGATGAGCAACCTGGACTCGGGATTCTCCCTGTCGAAGCAGATCAAGCAGGACCCGCGCTTTGGCGACGTGCCGATCATTATCGCCACCGCGGTCACGAGCACCGTCGGCCTCGATCTCCGCCCGCGCACCCCGGCCGACTTGGCCGCCATGCACGTGGACGCCTACTTCGACAAGCCTGTCCCTCCGAAGACCTTCCTGGCAAAAGTCGCCGAACTCCTCTCCCACGCCGCTCGATCCGGATAGCAACTGCAGTTCGCGGCGGCGGACTCGCGCTGCGCCGCGCGATTCGGCGGGTGGCGCCGGGTGCCTACGCGGCCGGCGGGAGCGAACCGTTGGCGGCCGCCGGCGAAGGGGGCGTCTCGAGGGCGGACTGGCCGTGTGCGCTGCCAAACGATCGGCGCCAGATTTCGAAGACCATCAGCGCCCAGATCAGCGAGCCGTAGTTTTGCCGCTCGGCGCAGTGCTCTTCCAGAATCATGCGCGCCACGTCGGGGTTGAACAGCCCCGATTGGCGGAAAGAGGTGCTGGTCAGGACGTCCGTGGCCAGCGCCCGCAGGTCTGTCCGGAACCACGCGTCGATCGGCACGTTGAAGCCCCACTTCGGACGCTCGGCGATGACACGCGGCAAGCGCGCCTCCACGGCGCGCCGGAACACGAGCTTGCCGGTGTACCCGTCGAACTTCATGCGGCTGGGGATGCGGCTGGCCAGCTCGGCGATGCGGTGGTCGCACAGCGGCACACGCCCCTCCAGCGAGTGCGCCATCGTCATGCAATCCAGCTTGGTGAACATCTCGTCGGGCAGAACCACCGTGATGTCGGCGTACAGGAAGGGCAACAGCCAATCGGCGCCGCCCGGCTGCTGCCGGAACGCCGTCACGTACGGCAAGGTGTCATCGGGGGCGAGGGCCAGTCCGAGCACGGCCGCCGGCTCGGTCAGCGGCGTGTGGTTTACGGTCAGGTACGGCATCCACTGCTCGGGGGCCAGCCGGACCAGCTCGCAGAACTTCCGCATGCGGCGGAGCCGGTTGCCGAGTGGCCCCGTCGTCTTGACGGTGCGTGTGAGTTGCGCCAGCCGATTGGCCATGCTGAGTATGGGCCGGGGCAGCGCGTGCTGGGCCCGTCGCGCGGATTGGAGGTAGCGGTAGCGCAGCTCGTAGCCCGCGAAGATCTCGTCCGGGCCGTCGCCCGACAGCGCCACGGTGACGTGCTGCCGGGCGAGCTTGGACAGGTAGTACAGCGGGAACCCGGACGTGATCGCGCAGGGCTCCCCGAACATCTGCACGATGTTCTGGACGTCGTCCAGAAGGTGCGGCTCGAAGACCAATTGGTGATGCTCGATGCCGAGCTCCCGGGCCAGGAGCTTGAAGTAGGGTGATTCATCGTAGCGGTGCTCGCGAAACCCGATGCTGAAGGCCTTGACCGGTCCGCTGGAGAACTCGGTCATGGCCCGCACGACGGCGCTCGAATCCAGGCCGCCGCTGAGAAACGCGCCCAGCGGCACGTCGGCGACCATCTGCCGGCGAATCGCGTCGTTGAGCAGCGCGTCCAATTCCTCGCTGAAGGACTCCAGGGGACGGGATTCGTCCGGCTCGAGCTTCAGTCGCCAGTACTGGCGAGTGCGGACGTCGTGGCCGCGCGCGGTGAGCACATGCCCGGGCGGGAGCTTGCGCATGTGCCGGTAGACGGAGAGCGGGGCCTGGATGCAGCGGAAAGTCAGGTAGCTGAGCAGAGCGCGCGGATCGATCTCGCGCGGCGCGTCGCACCCCTCCAGCAGGGCCGGCAGCGTGCTGGCAAACGCCAACTGTCCGTTGTGGTCCGCGTAGTACAGCGGCTTGACGCCCAGGCGATCGCGGGCCAGCAGCAGTTCCCCGGTGCGGTCGTCCCAGATCGCAAAGGCAAAGTCGCCGATCAGGTCGTCGACCAGATCGGCACGCTTCTCCTCGTACAGGTGCACGAGGACCTCGGTGTCGGCACGCGTCTTGAACTGGTGCCCCCGCTGTTGGAGTTGCGTCCGCAGGTCCTGGAAGTTGTAGATCTCGCCGTTGAAGACCGTCCAGATCGTCCCGTCTTCGTTGCTGATGGGCTGATCGCCGCCGCCGATGTCGATGATGCTCAGACGCACACTGCCCAAGCCCAGCCCGAAGGCGGGACGGAACAACTGGCCCGAGGCATCCGGGCCGCGGTGGCGCATCGCGGCGCACATGCGGCTGACCGTCGCCGGCTCGACCGGCGTACGCCGAGCGTAATTCAGGACTCCCGCAATTCCGCACATAACGGCCCCGGGTCGCTCTCTTCACGCCACGACGAAGTGCCGGCCCGCGCTGGGCCGAGCCCACGTGCTCCTCAGTCCGTCATTGCCAGGATGGCGACTCGCCGTCCACATTGCAGTTCCTATCGGCACGTACGGTCGCAGCCCGCCGCCGCGCCCGCTTGTGTTCACGACGATTGTCGCGCCAGGGTTTCGTACAAGCGTATCAGCTCCCCGACGTGCACATCCCAGGAGAAACGCTCCGCGGCCAGACGACTGCATGCCGCGCGGTACTGGTCGCCCTCGGCCGCCAGGCGCTCGCGCAGCGTTCGCGCGGCCTGGATCACCTGCTCCGCCTGCACCGGAAAATCAACGGTGAGCCCAACGCCTTCTTTGACGGCCACGGCGCTCAGGTCGCCGATGTACGGCGTGAGCAGGACCGGCAGCCCACAGCGGAGATACTCGGCAAACTTGACCGGCGAAGCCACTTGATTCGTCAGCGAGTTCTCGCGCAAGAGCAGCGCTACATCGGCAGCCATCAGGTACGACGCCACCTGTTCGTGCGCTGCCGCGTGCACGGTCACGGCATCGGAAGGCACGCTGAGGCGGGCCAGATGATGCAGGAACTGCTTCGGCTCGCGCGACAGGATGAGCAGGTGGGCGTCGCGCATGGCACTACGGATGGCCGCAAAGGCCGCGGCTAGCGCATCGGGCCGCTGCCAGTGCGACATGGCGCCGGAATAGCACACGACGAAGCGCTGGTCGAAGCCGAGTTCCTTGCGCCGGGTGGCCCGCACGGCCGGGTCGAAGTAGAACCGATTCTTGTCGGCACAACAGCCGATCACCGTGCTTGGAATCGGGCGCGTCCACGCCCCGCTATCCCGGAGGTGCTGGGCGAGTTTGTGCGACACCGTGTTGACGGCGTCCGCGCCGCGCAAGGCGATGCGAATGGCGCGGTTGGCGGTCCACCGGAGATACCAGCCGAGCGGGCCGGCCAGATTGATCTCATCGACTCCGGCCCCGCGCACGTCATACAGCACTTTTAGGCGCGGGTCGTGGCGTTTCGCGGCGACGGCCGCCGCTGTCGTTTCCCGCCCGCGACATTGCACGACGATCGGCCCGGTCGTGGCGGCGTAGCCACATTCGCGCAAGGCCGTGCGGAGTGGGCCGGCCCAGAGGCGCTGCTGAAAAGGTATGCCGGGCGGAGTGCGATACTTGAACAGCACCGTTACGCCTGGTAGGTTGGCACGGATTGCTTCCTCGCGGGGCGGCACACGCGGGTCCTTGCGATACCGGATGCTGGTGAGGATCAGCAGCGCACGCCGCACGTGCGGCGCCTGTTGGCCGAGGAACGCGAGCGGCATGAGCACCTGCGAGTCCAGCACGGGCGAGAACACGCCCTCCCCGACGAACGAAATCAGGTTGATCTGGGGCTTCAAGGCGTTCATCGCCCGCTATTCTGTACCTGGAGCACAAAAGTCGCCGCGGCCGGCCCTTCGACGGCAGCCGCAAACTGAAGAGCGCGCGTTGCGACCTTGCAACCGTACGCCGGGGCATACCACCCGGGCTCGACCGTGCCGCGCAGCGCTGTTGGTTCCACCAAACGCAAAGTTAGTATAACTTGGCCGCACCGCAAGTGCCACACGCCCGCGAGCAGCTCGACGGCGACGTCGGGATGCAGGCAGAAGCGCCAATCGACGCGATGTCGGCCGCGCAGTGGCAGCCGGTCCGTCACCGTCCAGCGACGCGCGCCGGCCTCGTACGTGATCGCGCGCTCGTGGTCCGCTCCGCCGCGCAGGCGGCGGTATCCGCGGTGTCGGCCGACGAAACGTGCCTGCTGGTTACTCGTCTGCCAGGCCAGGCAGCGCGGAGCGGCCTCATCGATGATGCTGAATGGCATCCAACCTAGGCTGAACAGCCGACATTGCGGCTGATCGTCCACCGTGACCGTGCTGTGCGCGCGCGAGTCGATAAAGCGATTCCGCCAGGTCGGCGCTGGCGTGTAGCAATACTGGCCGGGGTCGACCACGATGGGCCGGCCGTCCACGCTCAGTGCCAACGACAACTGGTCGATGTGCTTGTGCGAGCCCGTCGGCCGGTAGGTCAGCGGTCCACAGCGCACAACCAGGTGATCCCCGCCGCGACCCAGCACATACAGCCCGCCATCCGGCAGGGCGCGACCGGCCGGCTGGCACGCAGACGGGGCGTGGCTGTGGGCCCTTTCCAAAGCCGCCGGTCCGCAGAGCAGCGCAACCTCCGGTGCCGCCTCGGCGACCGCGAGGTCTTCGATCTCCAGGACTGCCGATCCCAACGATAGAAGGTGCCCCAGCTCCGTGTCCGGACGCTGCGCCAATGGAAACACCCGGCCGCTGTCGTTGTCGCCAATCAGCGGCATGTGTCCAGCGCTGTCGCCCAGCACGGCCAGGGCGCGATAGGCCGCGCCGAGTCGCTCGCACGCCGCGTCACTCAGCGGGTGTCCGTTCACGCGGGTGGCCAGAAGGCCGAGTGTGGCCAACTCGGTCATCAGGCGATGGTAGGTCGTCGAGCACTCCTTGTTGAAGCCGTCGCGTGCGAACTGCTGGCAGATCTCGCGGTTCAGCTCGGCGGTCGCGAACACCGCCCAATCCTGCGCCGCCGGGTGCGGCTGGAGCACCGCTCCGAGCACGGCCAGGCCGACCAGGTCCGTGAAGTAGTGGTTCGTCCGGGCGAGCGGCCCCCATTCGAGATTGTCGCGAATGAAATGGCCGTGCGCCAGGAGGCTGGCACCCATCTTGCGCAGCGTAGGCGGATCGAAATCGCCCCCCCAGGCTGCCAGGGCCGCGGTCCAACTGATCGCCCGTAGCGCCACGTCCATGGTGCAGGCCCAGTTCACGCCCTGCGCCACGGGGTTCGCGGTGAGCCAATGCTCCCACTGCCGCAGAAACGCGGTGCGGTAACCGGACGGATCGGTCCACAGGAATGCGAACACGTGTTGAAACCGCGACAGCTCCCACGGCACTTTGATGTCCACGCCCTCGCGCTCGAGGCAGATCGGCACGTCGAGATACAAGCAGGCCGCCGGGAACGCCGTCTCCGACTTGAAATCGTCGTGCCAACGGACGTGTCCCTGCGCATCGAGTACGCAGGTACGACCGCTGCCGAGCAAATCAAAACAGCCGAGGGCCGCCGCGGCCGCGCGCGCGGACGCCTCGGCGTGGAGCGCCGGCCAGCGGTTGGCAGCCGTTTCCAGCCAGCCGCGTTCGGCGGCCCCGGGCCACAGGCGCGCGGCCGCTGCGGCGCAGAAATCTGCGGGCAGATCAACGGGCGCGATGCGCGGTCCCCCGGCCTGCCAGGCGGTTCGCCGCCGTCGCCGTTCACGTCGCGCGCGCCCGCGGTCCAGCAGCTTGGCCGCAAGGTGCAACGGGGAATCCCAGCGCACTTTCGCACACAGACGTTCGACGTTCATTGGCGACCGCTGCCGATCGGTGGTGCGGAAACCGGCGTCGTGGTCCATGTCGGCGGCAAGGCCTGCTGGGCCGACAGACCGGCCGGCGGCGANNCGCGTGTAGACCATCATCGCCATCCCGGGGAACAGGAACACCGCGTACGCGAATATGGAGTTCCGCGGCTGGCCTGACGTGAACGGCAAATCCACGCATAGCAGCAGAAGCAGAGTGATCCACGCGGCTCGGGAACCCCGGAAGAACTCCTGCTCTAGCGGCGCAAGCCCGCCCAGCTTCGAGTTCCGCGAGATTCCAAGGACAAGAAGCACGATGAGGCCGAACGGAATCGCCCCCAGCAGCCCGAGGTCCTCCAGCAGGGCTACCACGGAGCTGTGCGACGATTCGAATCCCGAGTTCAACAGGGCCCAGTTGTTTTGGCCGTTACCCCAGATCGGACTGGACAACCAATGCCCGATACCCTCGACCCAAAGCGGCCACCGGGCCTCGGCGTACAGTCCTTGCTGCCCCATATCGGTCAGCCGCTCCGCGGTCAGCTCCACGTTAACGGTGGTCGACTGGATTGATCGGACCACCAGAAAAGCTACCACGCCGCCGATCAGTATCGAACTCACCAGCGCCCGCGCGCTCAGAAAGTGGCGCACCACGTGTCCTGGAAGCCACCACAGGACCAGCAGGCCGAAAGCCCCGCTCACCCCTCGGTGTCCGCCAAGCCACATCAGCAGGCCCAGAACGCCCGCCAGCACAATCCACGGCAGGCCATGCAGTGGCGACTTCCGGACGGCCAGCGCGTGCCCCCGCCACAGAGCCGGCCCGACGACTAGCAGGCTCGGAAGCATGAGGGTCCCGCTGGCGCCTGCAAACCGCTGATTTGCATTCGTGCCGTACGACAGCACCTCCCCGGTTGTGACGCGCTGCAGACTGAAAACCGCCATGATGGCAATACCGGCCGCCAACCCAAGCCACAGCACGTAGGCATCCGTCAGGTTGCGGAGCCGCCGCGCGCTGCCCAAGGTCACCAGCACCGGCAGCAGGATTCGACTCGCGAATGCCGGCAGTGCAAGCGTGGGCGATTGCGCCAGCAGCGTGGACACTGCGGCGGCAGCCACGAACGCCCAGCACGCGGCCGGCAGCGCCCGCGGCACGTTGCGGCTCGGCGACTCTATGCCCCGTGGCCCCAGCCACGCCGTCAGAATGAGCGGCACGGCCAGTAACATCTCGTATGTCAATGCTGTCGCCCCCTCACCGTACAGGTCGTACTCACCCGAAGCCGCCTGCGACAAGGGCAGAAAGCTATAAAACAAACCCGCAGCGATGGCATACCCCTGCGGGCTGAAGCCCACGAAGAGGATGATCACAACGGCCACGGGCAAGAATACGCTGGTGACGTTCCCCGAAAAGCTGGACGAGAAGGATGGCCCTATCCGCCACGCGTATAGCACCCCGACCGCATACAGCCCGCCCACGAGCAACCCGAGCGTCAGCCACCGGCGGTCGGCAATCTGTTCCGGAACGGCCGGCGCTGGCTGAATCCCGTATCCGGACTCTGGAGCGTGAGCTTCCCAAGCCAAGCGTTCTACTCCTTGACGACTAGCTCGCACACCCAGTGGCAGGGCACGTCCTGCCCATGCCACCTACTCCGCCGCTTCCGTAGGCCGGTGGAACTTGGCCGGCGGAGCCAAAACGCCGACGTCGAGAGCATACTCCCGCGGACCGGTGCTCACGACCACGCGGGACTCGCCGTCGTTC
The DNA here is from genome assembly GCA_003162245.1 of Phycisphaerales bacterium. Taxonomy (GTDB): domain Bacteria; phylum Planctomycetota; class Phycisphaerae; order UBA1845; family Fen-1342; genus Fen-1342. The sequence goes on along the minus strand of PMMM01000234.1, from coordinate 13,619 downwards.
ACTCATGTGCCGGAACGCTCGGAGTCCGGCGCGGGCGGCGCGAAGCGCGGCCGCAGCGGCACCGCTGGGTTGCCCCCGACAATCGTGTTGGGCGGGACCTCCCCGCGGACCACGGACCCGATGGCTACGAAGCTGTCCGCCCGCAGGGCCGCGCCAGGCAACAAGACCGAGTTCAATGCCACGCCGACGTTCTCCTCGAGCACCACGGGACCGATGAGGTAGGCTCGGCGGCTGCGGACTCGCGTCGTAAACAGGACCCGGCGCGATCCGTCCGCGAAGCCCGCGTAATGGCTGGTCAGGGAGAGGATCCGCGTCCCGGCCGTGCAGCCGCAGTAGTCGCCGATCTGTACGCCACCGTGGCCAGAAATGTGGCAGCCCGGGGCCACGTGTACACCCCGGCCGATGCTCACTTCGCCTTCGGAGAGCGTGAAGTACGGGTTGGGCAGGCGCCGCACTTCGTGCTCGTCCAGCGTTGCGAGGCCCGCGAGGATGATGCAGTCCAGGTCGACGTGCGTGTCGTCGCCGATGCTGATGTAGCGGTGTCCGAAGAAGCGCACGCCCGGACTGATGAGCACGTTGCGGCCGACGTGCTTGAGGCGCACCCGGTAGTACAGCCGCCGGATCACGAAGCCCAGCGCGCCAGGCCAGTGACGCACCAGCGCTTCCACCCATGCCGACAGCTCACGCGGCAAGAACAGCACGATGTGCGCCGCGATCCGCAGCGTTTTGAATCTCCGCGCGATTGCCCTGATTTTGTCCATCGGTCTACCCTCAACAGCGCGCGGTGTTCAGCCTCGTCGTCCTACGCGGTCCGACACGCGCTAACGGTCATCCGGTCCTGGTCGCCTTAACGTACGCCTTCCTCCGAGCCGGGGGTGGCCGCGACGTCCCCGGCGCGCGCCGCCAGGCGCCTCAAGATAGTCATCGCAACGATCACTGAAAAGAGTGTGCCGGCGAGTTGCGCCAGCGTCATCGCGATGGCTGCGCCCAGCGCGCCCAGTGGCGGGGTGAAGATGTACATCCCCGCCACGGTCCCCACTAGCAGAATCAGTCCGGCACAGAAGTTCACGCGCACGCGGTCCAGCACGAGCATGGCCTGTGCGGCGGCGGCACTGAACGCAAACGGGATACCGCCCAGGACCAGCACGACTGAGCTCCAGAACGAGTCCGCGCACTTGGCGCCTAGGAGCAGCACGATGGCGTACCGCCCCACCAAGAGCCACAGAACGGCGACGCCGGCCATCACCAACGCCTGCTTGACGGCCAACTCCCATACCCGGGCCCGCAGCCGCTGCGGATCCAGCAGAATGCCCGAGAGGTAGGGGAACGCGGTCTGCATCAGCGTCGCGGGCAGCAGCCGCGTGGTGCTCATGATCATCAGGCCGATCGCAAACAGTCCCACCTCTGCGTCCGAGCCGGTGAGCCAGCGCAGCATGACAGTGCTGGCCGTGATCGCCGCCATGCCGGCCATGTTCGCGAGCAGGCTGAAGCTGCCGAACGAGATCAGCCGCTTGGCCAGCTTCCACGACAGCGCGAACCACCGCAGGTCGCGCCGCGTCGCGACCACCAGGATCGCCAGGTTGCTGAGTGGCGCCGCCGTGACCGTGATGAAGAACCCCCACAGGTGAAAGAAATACGTGGCCCCGACCAGCAGGACCAGTGTCAGGACCTGCGTGATCGCAGTGAAGCGCGCCGCGCGTTTGATGTCCTTCTGGGCCTGCATGAACACGATGGGGATCTTCGCGATCGCCGCCAAGGGGATGTACGGCACGATCAGCAACAAGAACAGGCGGACCGTGGCCTCGGCGTGCAGCGGGAACATCAGCGCGACCGCCATGTACAGCAGCGCGCCCACCGTCGCCGACAGCGTGCCCCACTGGAGACCCGCGCAGTACCACTCCCGCTTCCGCTCCGTGCTTACCGGTTCCGCCGCATACTTGAGGGTCGCCGTCGTGATCCCCAGGTCGGCGACGAGCGCCAGAAAGTCGGCGATCTGCATCACGTAGGCCATCTGGCCCTGCTCGGCCAGCGACAGAATCCGCACCAGCAGAATCCGCCTCAGCGTACTGATGCCTTGCGTGAGGAGCACGGCCGCAAACAGGTGTGGCACGCCGGTCGTCGTCAGCCGCTGCACGTCGCTGCGCAGCACGGCGCGGAGCCGCGCGCCGCGGCCGGCCGGCGGAGGCGTCGAAACCTGCGGCTCACCACTCATGCCAGCACCGCTCCACGAGGTCAAACGCGTTCCGACGAGAGGTTTCCTCGCTCCCGCGATCCGCCACCGGCGCCGCGCCCGCGTCGGCCATGCACTCGCGGAGCGCCCGATCCTGGATCAACTGCCGAACGCGCGGAGCACAGCTTTCCGCACCGCCCTCGGCCAGCAGCGCCGAGCGCGCCCCATAGGGCACGAACACCGTGTAGCGAACCTCGGGGAAGCGCTGGAGGAACCGCGTCTCGAAGTAGTGGAAGATCGAATTCTCGCGCCGGCACGCGTAGCCCCAGTCGGTGAGCGGCTGCACTCCGCGGCCCGTGGGGTCGAGGTAGCCGTAGGACAGGTCGTCGATGGTGAGGACCGCCACACACTCGGCGTCGTTGTACCAACGGGCCTTCTCGAGTCGCATCTCGGATTCCTGTTTCCAGTTAATCAGCCCAAAGCCTTCATCCAGTCGCATCGTCGTACACACCGTCGCTTCCGTGCGGCCCGCTGCCGAAAACGGGTTGCACCGGCGAGACACCGATGCTCCCGGCGCGCACACGATCGCGCTTTTGCGAGAGAGTCCAGCAGGCTCTGTGCGGCATGGAAGCTCATCGGATTTCCGCCAAACGTTTGTACAGTTGGATCAGGTCCAGGTGGTACGTCAGCTCGTTCCCCGCGCCCGGGGGCACACCCTCGGCCAGTGCCCGTTTCACTGTGTCCACCAGATCGTCCAGCTCTCCACTCTTGAAGAGGTACGCCCCGCTGACGCGATCGCATACGTCGCTGGCGACGGCCGGTACGTTCTGAAGGATGGCTTCCGCGACGCTTACGCCCCACCCGTCGCTGCGCGTGGGACGCACGAACACGTCGGCCAACTCCAGCACCGGGCCGAACTCGTGGCCCGGCTCGACGATGAACACGTGACCACGTACGTCAGCCGCCTGCATGCGCCCCTGGATCCGCGCCCACAGCTCCAGGGCGGCCGGCTTGCGGCACAGGCTGATCACCAGCCCGGCGTTCATGCCGTCGGCGCGCAAGCGGCTGATGAGGTCGATCGCCAGATCGTGCCCATAGAGATCCTGCCCATCCACGGACACAATCGAGCTGTTGAACGCCACCACCGGATCGTGGACCTGCGTGAAGGGCCTTAGCGCCGCGGGCATGGCATCCCGATCCGCTTGCGCGACGACCGGCGGCACGAAGGCGGGCAGCACACTGATCCGGTCCGCCCGTACGCCCGCTTGTCGGACGCTCTCCGCGACCTGTGGGCTGACGCCGATGACGTGGTCGTAGGCGCGCATCATCCATGTAGCTAGGCCCCTGCGGACTGTGCCGCCGTCCAACTGGCGCTGCAAGCTCGCGCCGTGTACGGTAAGCACGAGTGGCCCGGTGTGGAATGGGCTGACCAGCATGGTGGCCAACCGTTGGTCGAATGAGACCAAGTGGCTGTGTACGAGGCTATCGCGCTCTCGTCCCACGATTGCCCTTATCGCCCCCAGGCGCGGACTCACGCTGAACACGTCCTCCGCCGCACACCCCAACCCACCAATCTGGTAGACGCGTACGGCCAAGCCGGCCTCGCGCAGCAGCGCACGAATACGCTTGATGTGACAGGAGATCCCGCCGATGTCGCCTCCATAAGCTGGGTAGGGGCCGATGATCGCGATGCGACGGTAGCGCGGCGGCCCGCCGCCTGCGACCGTTTCTTTTGTCTCCGGGGTGGTCAATGGGCACTCTCCGGCCGTGCATCCAATCGTCCGCCTCGCAGCCGGTGGCGGCCAACGCCGAAAGCCATCCGCAGGCGGTTGGCGTCAATCACGGGCTCGCTCCTACGACGTTACCACAACCCGCTGCTTCCCGCTGATCGTGTATGGGATCTCGGACACCGGCTGAAACTCCAGTTCCAGCCCCATCGCGGGCAAGTACGCGAACGCCGCGCGGATCTCCGCGAGCCGCTCGGGCGTCATCTCCACCGCGGGTACAAACCGCAACAAGGCGCGGCCCGGTTGCTGTTGCGCAAACTGAAATCGGTAGATCAGCGCGAAGAACATCCCATGCAAGGCATTGATGTTCGTGGCCGGGAAACGCGTCCCATCGGCCAGCGTCAGGTACTCCTGAATCCGCCCGTCTATCCGTGCCAAACGCTGATGGTGTCGTCCGCAGGCCGGACACCCCCCGGGCTGATCCCACGCTCCGTAGTCCGCCGTACGATAGCGGATCAGCGGCATCACGCGGTTCAGATATCCGGTGCCGGTGATCTCGCCGCTGACGTCCGGCGTAGAGATCGGCTGCTGTTGGTCGTCGAGCAGTTCCACGTAACCGTGGTTCGGGAGGAAGTGATAGGTCTGGGCGTTTTCGCACCAGCCCCCGAGCAAGGCCGACTCGCCGTGCCCGTAGTGCGCGTACGTCCGTCCGCCGTAGACCTCGGCGAAAAGCTGCACCTGCCAGGGGTACACCGCCTCGCTGCCGCACAGCACGCCGCGCAGCGGGCAGGACAGCCGCCGCCCGGTCCGCTGCAGGATGTTCGCGAGCAGCGTGGCCGCCGACGGGTACACGTGCAGCCAGGCCGGCCGGTAGTCGTCGATCAGGCGGACGATTTGCGGCACGTTCCCGTCGTTCAAATGGTAGGTGCTGATCGTCAGGCGCCGTTCCGCCCGGTCGTATTGCGACAGAGCGCGGCCGTCGTCGAGCAACGCGCCGCGCAGCGTCACCATGCGGTCGCGGCGGTGTACGCCGACTCGATCCCACAACGCGTCGATGCAACCCTGCTCCAGGCTGGCAATGCCGCGCGCGCCGGCCAGCGTCGCAATCGTGCCCGTGGATCCGCCTGTGGTGTAGCGAGCGATCCGCAGTTCGGGAATCCCGGGCCGGATCATCTGCTCCCCGTGTCTCAGGAGGTCCGCCTTGGTGATCGTCGGCAGGTGGTGCAGGTCGGCCGTGCCGCCGAAGCGCGCCACGTCGACGCCGGCGCGCGCGTACAGGTCGCGGTAGAACGGGATTCGTGCCGCGGCGAAGCGCACCAGCTCGGCCAGACGCCCATCATGGTAGGCGCGTAGCTCGTCTTCGCTCCATCGGTCGGCGGCCTTCGACTCGCGGTAGCCCCGCCGGCGCAGACGCCGCCGCGTGAATACACCGAGGTATCCGGTGACCCGCCGCGCGATGCCGGCCTGTCCATGGCTCATGCGGGACTCACGTCGTCTGTGGCCGGCGCGCCGCGGCACGCGGCATCAACCACGAAGCTCTGCTCGGTAGCCCGCGCACACGCCGCCCACGAAATGGGGCGCGGACCTTTGCCGTTCAAGTAATCCGCCAGCGCTACCAGCTCCTCATAATGCCCCTTGCTCTTCTTGGCGGAGGCCGCCCCCGCCGAGCACCCCGCGCCGAAGCTGCGCACGTAGTCGTCAATGACGAACGTCTTGCCGTCCCACAGCGCTTCCAGCCGCTCCTTGCCGTTTTCCTTGCTCTTGCGCCCGAGCACCGAGTACGTGAGTGTCGCCAGCGACCCGTCCGCGTAGCGCAGCGACGCCACGAAGTTGTCGCCCGGCGGTCCGCCGCAACCCACCGGCGGGGCCACGACGTCTACTTCGGCGGTCGCGACGTCGTCGCCGACGAGGTAGTTGAACAGGTCCAGCATGTGGCAGGCCTCGCCGATGACGCGTCCGCCGCCCGCCGGTGAATAGATCCAGCTCTCCAGCGGCGCCGGGTCAGCCATGATGCGGTAGTTCAGGATCAGCGGGCCCGCCCGGCCGGCCACCAGCGCACGCAGCCACACCGCGTGCGGACTGAACCGCCGGTTGTACCCGACCATGAAGCACCGGTCGCTGCCGGCCGCGAGGTCGGCCAGCTCGCGCAACTGCGTTTCGTCGATTGCGACCGGCTTCTCGGTGAAAACATGCTTGCCGGCGCGAAGCGCGGCGATGGCCAGCGGGGCATGCGTGTCGTGCTGCGTCGTGACCAGTACGAGCTGCACGTCCGGATTGCCGATCAGGTCGCTGGCCTCAGAGCACGCCTGGGCTGCCCCGCACTGCCGCGCCACGTCCTGGGCCCGCGCGCTGGCGCGATCGCACACCGCCACGATTTGGTAGCGGTCAGCCAGCGCCGCCAGGTTCGGCAGGTGCGTGCTCGTGCAGAACCCGCCCACCCCAATGATGCCGACCGCGATCTTGCCGGCGTGCGGCTTCGGCGCCGGTAGCGCCACGATCTTCGCCGTCTTGGCCGGCGACGGCGTGTCCGTCAAGTCGTACTTCAGCACGACGCCGAGCGGCCGCGCGGGTCCCTCGGCCGACAGCGCCGCAAAGGCCTGGTCCGCCTCTGCGAACGCGTACTCGGCCGAGATGAGGCGGTCCAGCCGCAGCGTGCCGTCGGCGATCATCTGCACGATCGCCTGCATGTTCCGGTTCTCGGTCCAGCGCACATACGCGTACGGGTAATCCTGTCCACCCTCCTCGTATGCGGGGTCATAGCGCCCCGGCCCGTAGCTGCCGGAGATCAGGAAGTCGATCTCGTTCCGGTAGAACGGATCGCGCTCGAATTCCAGCGGGACGGCCCCGACCACCACGACGCGGCCCTTTCGGCGCGTCATCTCGATCGCGTTCTGGCAGATGCCGGGCGCGCTAGTCGCGGCGGTGATGAGCGTCGCGTCCGCGCCCTTGCGTGCGGTGCGCAGCAGCACCTCGTTCACTGCCTGCTCGCCGGTGAGCGCGAAGCAGCTCGGGAAGCCGAGCGCGCGCGCCTCCTCGACGCGTTGTGGATTCGCGTCGAATCCCAACACCTGCACGCCGCTGGCCTTGAACAGTTGCAGTGCGATTTGCCCGAGCAACCCCAGCCCCACGACCGCGACGGTCTCGCCGAGCCGCAGATCGGCCCGGCGGACGCCCTGCAGCGCGATCGAGGCGACGGTCGTCCCCGACGCCTGCCGCACGTCGCACCCCTCCGGCAGTTTGGCGACGAGGTTGATCGGGACGGCGACGACCTCCGCGTGCGAGGCGTATCCCATCCCGGCACATGCGACCCAATCGCCGACGGCGAGTGTCTGGACCTGGGCGCCGGCCGCAATCACACGTCCGGAGCAGCTATACCCCAGCGGTCCGCGCGTCTCGAGCCGCGCCCGCACCCGGGCCAGCGTCTTCTTCACGCCGTTGACGCGGATCATCTCCAGAACCTGGGCTACGCGCTGCGGATGCTCCTTGACCTTAGCAATCAGACCGCCGCTGGCGGACTTGACGCCCGCGACCTCGGTGCCGGTCGAGATGAAGGAGTACGCTACCTCGACCAGCACTTGCTTGCTGCCGAGCCCGGGGGCGGGCACGTCGGCGATGTGCACACGGCTGCCCAAGAGAAGTTGCTTCATCAAGCTGCCCTGCACCGCGGTAGCAACGGCTGCCACCGCGGTGGCTGTGCGGCGCCCTCGGAAAACACAATCCTCTGCAACGGCAGAGGTTGCGCGCGGCCGTCCGCTTGTTCACCAGGCCACGGATATTATCGACCGTTCGGCGCCCTCGCCAGAGGGCTGCGCCGCCGCTTAAAGAGCATGATCGGCCGACGGCGCCTCGGTGCCTGACCGGCGGTCCGCCCCTGGCTCCTTACCCGCGTGTCGCCGGCCAGCACATTCTACTACGATACGCGTTCCCCGAAACCGGGTTCGGCTCAAGTCGCGGTTGCCGTGCCCCTATAATGCTCGCGCCGCGTGCCGCAATGGAGATCGGTCTGTGAGCGTGGAACCGCGCGACAATCGGTTGTACCTGGATAACGCCGCGACGAGCTATCCGAAGCCGCCGGCGGTCGCGGCAGCCGTACAGGACTATTTCGACACCGTACACGCCAGTGCGGGCCGCGGCGCGTACCGCGAGGCGCTCGCCTCGGAGCGTGTCCTGGAAGGTTGCCGGACCGCGATCCGGGAGCTCTTCCGCTGCGCACGCGGGGACCACGTCATCTTCGGGCTCAACGGGACCGACGCGTTGAACCTGGCCATCAAGGCCACCGTGCGGCCAGGCGACCACGTCGTCACCACGGTAATGGACCACAACTCGGTGCTCCGGCCGCTGAGCGCGTTGGAGGAGCAAGTCGGCATCCGCTGGACCGCGGTGGCCGCCGACCCGGCGACGACGCGCGTCAGCCCCGACGACGTGGCGCGGGCACTGCGGCCTGAGACGCGCCTGGTGGTCGTTAATCACGCCAGCAACGTGACGGGTGCCTTGCAGCCGGTCGAGGTGATCGCGGACATCTGCCGCGAGCACGGCGTGCTGCTGCTGGTGGACGCGGCCCAATCGGCGGGTCACGTGCCGATCGAGTTTCGGAGCGCCGGCATCGACCTGCTGGCGTGCCCGGGTCACAAAGGTCTGCTGGGGCCGCTGGGCACCGGCGTCCTGCTGATCCGCGCCGGGATCGAGGAGCGGATGCGTACGGTGCGCGAGGGCGGGACCGGTTCCAGCAGCGAAAACCCCGTGCAGCCGACGACGCTGCCGGATCGGTTCGAGGCGGGTAGCCACAATGCCCCTGGGCTGGCGGGACTGCGCGCGGCGGTGCGCTGGATTCTCGACCGCGGGCTTCGTTCCCTGCGTGAGCATGAGCTACGGCTTTGCGCGCGGCTGCGCGAGCGGCTGGACGGCGTCGCGGGTTTGCAATGGTACGGTCCACGTGAGCCCGCCGAGCGTGTGGGCGTCTTCAGTTTCCGCATCGCGGGCGTCGAGCCGAGCGAGCTGTCCGCGCTGCTCGAGACGCGTTTCAACATCCTGTCGCGCAGCGGGTTGCACTGCGCGCCCCTCGCCCACCGCGCGCTCGGCACGCTCGAAACCGGCGGCACGACGCGTCTCTCGACGGGGCCGTTCACGACCGACGCCGACATCGACCGGGCCGCGGACGCCCTGGCGACAATCGCCCGCGAGGCCCAGCAGGGCGACGTTGCGGCCCCGGCGCCTAACGCACAGGTCCGGCCGGTGTCCCCGTAGACAAGGCGAGGTCGCACGCGCATACTGGACGCGCTGGCCGGTGGCGGTTCGCGGTCGGCTTTGGCCATATTCGGGCACGTGAAACCGGCATAGCTTTGGAGGAGGCATCCGTTGGCGCCGATCAAGCTAGCGATTGCCGGGGTCGGCAACTGTGCAAGCTCGCTCCTCCAGGGGATCGAGTATTACAAGCCGCCGGTGTCCGCGGATACCGCGGGACTCGTGCACGCCGAGCTCGGGGGCTACCGCATCCAGGACATCCGGCCGGTGGCGGCGTTCGACGTGGATCGGCGGAAGGTGGGGCGGCCGCTCGAGGAAGCCGTGTTCGCACCGCCGAACTGCACCGCGGTGTTCCAGCGGGAGCTGCCGCACTACGGCGTGACGGTGCAGATGGGGCCGGTGCTCGACGGCGTCGCGGCCCACATGAAGGACTACCCGGAGGACCGGGCGTTTCGCGTCGCCGACCAGCCGCCGTGCGACGTGGCCAAAGTGCTCAAGGCGTCACAGGCGGACGTGCTCGTGTGCTACATGCCGGTGGGGTCCGAGGACGCCGTCAAGCACTACGCGCGGGCGTGCCTGGACGCCGGCGTCGCGATGGTCAACTGCATCCCGGTCTTCATCGCGTCCCACCCGGAATGGGCCCAGGAGTTCCGCCAGAAGAACCTGCCCGTTGTCGGCGACGACATCAAGAGCCAGCTCGGCGCGACCATCGTGCACCGCACGCTGGCCCGGCTGATGTGCGATCGCGGCGTGCGGCTGGACCGCACGTACCAGCTCAACACGGGCGGCAACACCGATTTCCTCAACATGCTGGAGCAGTCGCGGCTGCGCTCGAAGCGGATCTCGAAGACCGAGTCGGTGCAGTCGCAGCTCGACGTGCCGCTGGACGAGGGCAACATCCACATCGGGCCGTCGGACTTCGTCCCGTGGCAGAAGGACAACAAGGTCTGCTTCATGCGGCTCGAGTATCGCGGCTTTGGCGACATCCCGATGAACATCGAGGTGCGCCTGAGCGTCGAGGACTCGCCCAACAGTGCCGGCATGGCCATCGACTGCATCCGCTGCGCCAAGCTCGCCCTCGACCGCGGCATCAGCGGCCCGCTGCACGAAGTCTCGGCGTTCACGATGAAGCATCCGCCGGAGCAGCTCCGCGACACCGAGGCCCGCGAGCGGCTGGAGCGCTGGATCGCGGGGCGGTAGCGGTTGGGGCCTGTCCCGGCCGGCGTGCTGTCTGGCGTGTCGTCGGGCGCCCTCACGGGGCGAGCAAGGCCGCCAAGAGTGCCAAGCGGTTGGCGTAGTTCCGGATAAAAACCGCTCCTGGAGCGTGCGGCGGGGAAGTGTGCCAAGTGTGCCAAGTGTGTCCCCCCCCTTGGCACACTTGATTATCCGGACGTTGGGCAAGGCAACCGCCGAGACGCGGAGAGCGCCGAGGACGCGGAGAAGGCGAGTTGAGGGGGAGCGAAGTCATAGAAAAGCTATCAGCTCTCAGCTTTCAGCCGGACCTGCGGGCGCGGAACGTCCGCGCGGACAGGATAAGTATTCATCAAGAAAGGGTCGGAGGGTAGGAGGGGCGAGAGGTTTGCGCGAGATTGGCGGCGGGTGCGCGATTCTGTACGTTTTGGACGGCTGGTGGCGGGGATTCACCACGAAGGACGCGAAGGGCACGAAGGAAAGGCCCTTTGTCAGAACGCGAAGAAGAAGCGCCGGGAACTCACGGTGAAGAGCGGAAGGACGCGAAGGGCGGAACAAGGGGGCCCAGGGACCAAGGGGCGGAAAGTGGATGGGGGAGGGCGGATTCGTGGGCGGCGGGCGGCACCGCTTTGTGGAGGTCGAGCAGGGGGATGGCGGAAGGGCGGGCGGTTAGGCCGCCTGGACGGGCTGATGGTACAGGCGCAGCAACTGGGCAGCACGCAGGGGAAGCAGGGCGTAGGCGCGTCCTTGGTCGTCGCTGAATTCGACCTCGAAAACACCGGCCGCCCGGCACTCGACGATCGTGCCGACCTGGCCGCGCACCAGACCGCGCTCCGGGACGTCCGTGAGCAAGGCGACGACATCGAGCAACGCGAGCGTGTCGGACACGATTCGTCTCCTTTATCGCGCGCTCGTCCGGCGGCGCCTGGCCCTTTTGGCCACCAGGCCCTTCAGGTCGGCCAGGGTCGCGCGATCCACCCAGGCGTGGCGCTCGCGGGCATAATCGCCGGCGCCCGTCTCAAACTGCTGCAAGAACCGGATCATGCCCGCGCGGCCGAGACGGCTGCGCAGGGCGGCGAGGCCCTCACGCCGGATTTCATCAAGCGTTTTGTGCATCCGGGTTCTCCTTCAGCCAAGTCAGCGGGCTCAGCACGCGGACCTTCAGAAGCGCCTGGTGCCGTACCGCCAATCGACAGAGGCGGTCGTCGCACGTCAGTAAGACGTCGGCACTCAGGCTCTCGGCGGCGGCCACGTGCAAGGCGTCGGCGGGCTTGAACCCGAGTTGCTCCAACGCCGCGGCCCGGGCAAACATCCGGGCCGACAGACGTATTCTATCAGATTGAAGTGGCAAGAGAGCCTGAACGCGGCGACGGCGCTCGCTGTCGGTGGTCGCGGCGATCTCGATCTCGGCGATCTGCGACGAAACCTGACGCCCGTGGCCGGCGTCGATCTGCTGGAGAATCAGGGTAACCGCCTCGGCTTCCAGGCGGATACGCGCCTGAGACTGATCGTCGAAGGGTCGGTTGAGGCAGGAAACGTCCAGATAGACCTTCATCGCGTCGCCTCCTCGACGATCCGGACTTCGTCCTCGGTCAACCGGTACGGCTCATACACGAGCTGGTCGATCTGGCGGTCGGTGGTGTCGAGCTTTCGCACGATCAGGATCCTCTGGCCCGGCCTCGCTGGCGGGACGCCGATTGTTCTGCGTTTCCGATTGGCTTGGGGACTGAAGCCAGGTGAAAGATCCTCCAGGCATGCAATATCGTGGCCTTCGAAAGCGCATCAGGAAGCGGGAACAGTGGAGTCACGGCGATTTCGCGGCGGCAACGCGTGCGGCGGAATGCACACACGCGGCCGCCCCGGAGCAGTTCGCGCTGCCCTTGCGGGTCACCCGCCTCGATGGCGGGTTCGAAAGGCCCCGTGAACGTCCCGACGTAATCATCGAACGGCATTACCCCATGGCGCATCCCGCACATGACGTCGTCGTCGTGCGTGGGGTAGACAGTGATCTGGACCCGCTTGCCGAAAAGGGCGCCAAAATCGACTCTCAGCAGTTCTTCCCGTCGACTTTCAAGAATGGCGTGGGCCTTCTTCACGAGCGCCAACGGGTCGAATGGCGGCCCAACGGTGTAGGCCACTTTCGGCAACGAGGCATCGTCGGCGACACCTTCCGGCCTGAATGAAGGACGCTGACCCTGTCGCCAAGACGGGGTGCATCCGTTGCTCGGACCCTCCAAGGCCCGTGGCAACGCCTTGTCGTGACGCGCGCGCAAGAACGCCTCGAGTTCGTCAGGCAGGACGGGGATCGCGCCAGCCTCGAATTCCGCTAGCGCGAAGAGCGCTTGGCGTACGACGCCCGGATTCGATGTTAGAGCGACGAGTTCCAGATTGCCTCGAAAGCCGGCGTCCGAGAGGTTCGCCGAACCGAACAACGCGCGCCGTCCATCGCTCACGTAGACCTTCGCATGCAGCGACGGGCAATCGCGAAGCTCGACAGCTACGCCAGCGTTGGCGAGTCGTCTGACCAACCGTAAGAGCCCGGGCGCGTCTGTTTCCGGGTCGGGCAACCGGCACCATACCCGCAGCCTCTTGATGGCCTTCCTGCAAAGGAGTTGCTCGAGGCGCTGCACGCCTTCCGAGCTGACCCACGGAGAGCAGATCAGCAGCTCGGAGTCACAACCCTCTACGAACCGCTGAAACAGCGTCCAATCCGGCTTCCCCAGCCACACGTCGTCGCGCGGAATGGTCATTGGGCGTGTTCCTCGGCGACGCGGATCTCGGCGCCGGTCAGGCAGTTTGGCTCATAGACGAGTTGGTCAGTCTGGCGATCGGAGGTGTCGACCTGGCGCTGAATCACCGTCTTCTCGTGGGCCGTCTGCGCCCCGGCCAGCCCCTGCTCGTTGTCGATGTCCCAGCCGAGGGTCTTGAAGAACGGGTCGATGAACTCCTGGTGGGCCTGGGCTTCGTTGTATGCGGGGCCGCGCAGGGTGTCGCGGTCGCGGGCAAAGTGCTCGACGAGGTTGCGAACCTCCGGCGGAAAGCTCGACACGCTATGCTCCCCATGTCGCTCGGGATCAATCCGTCGCCAACCGCGGGCGGCGGCATCGGGCGCGGGCCAGTATAGAGCGGGCGTGGGTGGGGGGCGAGCCGCCGGACGGGAACGGATTCCTGGGGATCGGGGCGCGAGATGGGAATCACGCGCCAGCGAAAGGCGGCGCTTCGGCGCGCGAGACCGATTGGCGGTTGCAGGCCGCGCTCCCTGCCGGTCAGTAGCGTCCGGGATTTCGCTT
>PMMM01000091.1 GCA_003162245.1 Phycisphaerales bacterium | reverse complement strand
CTGATTACGGACCCAAGGCGCGCCTGCCGCCGAAATAGCGGGTTCTGGCCGCCTTTCGCGCCCCCGCTGCGCGCCCCGCACCCTTCCCCGGTCGCCACGGCCTGGCTTCGTATGCCACGCCGGGCCCGGAAACCCGGCGGCGAATACCCCAACCCGCGCGCCGGGGTTATGATACCCGCCGCGGCGGCACACGGACCCGAAACGCGAGCGAGGCGCGTGGCCTTGGAACGAACGGCCGACACCCTGGACATTCGCTGCCTGTGCCTGGACGTCGACGGCGTCCTCACCGACGGACGCGTGTACTGGGACGACCGCGGGCAAGGCACACGGGCGTTTCACGTCCACGACGGCTTCGCTCTGCGCTGGTTTCAGCGGCTGGGCGGCGTGGTCGTCTTGTGCTCCGGCAAGACGTCGGAGGCCGTCGCAGCCCGCGCGCGGGAGTTGGAGATCGCACACGTCGTGCAGGGCAGCCGGGATAAGGTCGGCGACCTGGAACGGGTGCTGACCCCGCTTAACTTGCGGTTCGAGCAAGTGGCGGTCTTGGGCGACGACCTGCCCGACGTGCCGTTGCTCAAGCGCTGCGCCCTGCCGATGGCCGTCGCGAACGCCGTGGACGAGGTGAAACGCGTGGCCCGGCTGGTCACGAAGCGGAGCGGCGGAGACGGCGCCGTGCGCGAGGCGGTCGAATACGTGCTGCGCGCATCGGGCCGCTGGTCGGAAGTGCTGCGGCACTATGGGCTACCGACACCCGAGACGCCGGCCGTTGACCGGCCCACGGCCTGTCAAAGGTCGGCCGCGGAGCGTGATGCGAGATGATACGAAACGTCGTCCTGGCCCTGTCGTCCCTGGCCGTGCTGGTCATCCTCTTCGTGGGCTACACGCTGCTGGTCAGCAACCCGGCCGGACCGCAAGCGAAGACCCCCGCGGACCAGATCCCGTCGCCGCTGCCGCAGACCGGGGCGCCGATGCGCATCGGGCAGGATGCGGCGATGCCGGCGGGCGGCAAGATCGTGTTCCGGCGCTACAACGAGCAAACCGGGCGGCCCACGGACCTGTTCAGTTGCCAGGATTGGCAGCCGGTGCCCGGGTCCAAGAACGAGATCCGTGCGACGCAGCCCGAGCTGGCGATGGTCCTGCCGAGCGGGATGGTCGCGACGATTCTGGCGGACGAGGGGCAGTTAACGGCGGACCGAATCGAGCGTTCGCAGATGCGCCCGAAGGAGGGCTGGCTGACGGGCCACGTGCGAATCATCATCGACCGGGAGACCAATCCCGAGCGTACGCCGAAGGAAGAGCGCCCGCAGGATCTGATCACCATGCACTTGGACCGGCTGGAGTTCAACCTCGACCGCGGGGAGCTGCGGACCGCCGACCACGTTTTCATCGAGAGCGAAGAGTTTGAGGTTGCCGGCAGCGGGCTTGATCTGGTCTGGAACCAGGCGGACAACCGCGTCGAGACGCTGAGCCTCGCGCACGGCGAGGAGTTTGTGTTTTTCAGGCCGACCGGGCTGTTCGATGCGGTGGACACGGCCGACGCGGAAGCCGCGGATCGGTCGGAGGCCCCGGCCGCGACGCAACCGGAGTCGAAGCCGTCGGACCGCCGGAAGAACGGCCCGCGCCGGCTCACGACGTACGTCGGCACGCTGGCCGGGGGCATCGTCGCCGAGCAGTACCGCGACGAAGAGATCGTCGGCGGGATGCGGGCGAACGAAGTGCGGCTGCTGTTCGACATTGGGGCGAGCGCCGGCCGTCTGCTGCGTCCCACGGCGACGCGGCCGAGCACGCGGCCGGCGCGCGAGGGCGGCAACCGCCTCGTCGTGCGGTGGACCGGAAAGCTGACGCTCACGCCCAGCGAGGCCCCGCTCACCGCGGCCCGCCACCGCATGCACTTCACCGCCGTCGGGACGCCGGTCACACTGACGCGGCGCGACGGCACGATTCTGTGTGGCCAGGTGGAGTATCACGACGAGACGCGGCGGATTTGGCTGGAGCCGCTGCCGGACCAGACCATCGACCTGGCCCTTGGCGAGAAAATGTCCGCGACGGCTGCCGGCGTCTACGTGGACCGCGTGGCGCGCCTCGTGAAGCTGGTCGGTCCGCTGGAGTTGCGCTCGCGGCGCGGCAGCGCGGCCGGCACAAAGCCCGCGACGATCCGCGCGGCACACTGGGGCGAGCTCAAGATCGCGGAGAATGCCGCCAGCACGCGTCCGGCCGCCGACGCGGTCATGGAATTCGAGCGACTCGAGTCGGCGGTGTTCGTCGGCGACGTGCACGTGGACCTGGGCGAGCAAAAGCTCATCGCCAACCAGCTTGCGGTCGGGTTTCGGCCCGACGCCGGCGATCAGAGCATCGAAGAGCTGCTGGACACGGCGACGGCGTCCGGCGACGTGCGCCTGGCAAGTCGCGACGGCACCGTGGACAGCGAGCGCCTGGAACTGAGTTTCGATCGCACGTCCGAGCGCGTGCTGTACCCGAACAGGATGCACGCCCAGGGGGCGGTGGAGCTCGCGCGGGGCAAGGCCCACGTGCGCGGCGATGACGTAACGGCGGAACTGGCCGCGGCGCCCAAAGGCAAGAAGGCCGGCCCGGACTTCGTCGTGCAGACGCTCGACGTGGTCGGGCGGGCCGAGCTGCTCGACCCGGAGCACAAGCGGGCGGCGCGCGGCCAACGCATCACCGGGAGTTTTGTCGAGCCCAACTGGCTGGCGTCCGCGACGGTGACCGGCACGCCCGAGAAGCTCGGACTGGTGTACGCCGAGCCGTTCGCGGTGCGCGGCGAGCGAATCGATCTGGACCGCGACGCACAGACGCTGCACGTGGACGGACCATCGCGGCTGGCGTTTAAGTCCCAGCGCAGCTTCCAAGGACAGCAGCGGAAGGATCCGACGCCGATCGTCGTGACGAGCCGCAAGCTGCTGCACATCGACGGCCGCAAGAACACCGTGCGGTTCGAGGGCGACGTCGCCGCCGCGAGCGACGAAGAGCAGTTGCAGAGCGATACGCTGACGCTGCTGCTTGAGGATGTTGCACCGCCGCCGGGTTCGGCGACGCGGCCGGCGGCGCCGTCGTGGCGTGACCTGTGGCAGCAGGCTCGGCGGATCGTCGGGCCGATGGAGGCGCCTGCGGCGTCCGACGACCGCTTCCTGTCGGGTCTGGGGGATGAGCCCGAACGGATGCGGAAGGAGCCGGTCCGGCTGGTGGCGGAGAACGCGTTGGTCTCGAGCGAGAGCTACGGCGCCGACGAGGCCGAGCCGATCGTGCACTCGAGCATCTCCGCGCCGCTGCTCGAGATGGACATCGTCAACCGCCAGATTTTCACGACGGGCCTGACGCAACTGCTCATGACGGATCGCCGGGGGGTGGACGACAAGCAGTCGGCCGGCGAGGTGCTGGGGCTGCCGTCGGCGCTGCTCAGCCGCGGCGCCAGCCAGACCGCCATGCAGTGCACGGGCCGCATGACGTACACGCTGGGGCAGGATGGCCCGCAGCGGCGCGACACGGTCGTGTTTCAGGACGGGGTGGTGTTCGTGCACCGCACGGGGGCGGCGATGGTCGACCTCGGCGAGAAGCTGCCGAAGGCCGTCGCCGACCCGCAGAGCGTCGAGACGCCGCAGGGGCGCACCGCGACGCTGGACTGCGACCGGCTCGAATGTTGGTTTGCGGTGGACGACCAGTCCCAGCCGGCGCAGCGCGGCGGCGGCCTGACCCGTGCGCCCATGCGGCTGGCGTCGCTGATGGCGTCGGGCACCGTGTACCTGCGCGACCAGGACGGCCCGCGCGTGCGGGAGGTCAACGCGGCGTGGATCGAGTTCAACCGCGAGCAATCGCGCATTGCCGTGCGGAGCAACGATGCGGCGGATGCGCGGGTCTATTTCGAGAACCTGGAGAACGGACAGTTCGACGTGCACACCGGCAAGCAACTGGTCATCGACCTGCGGGACGGCACCATTCGCGCGGGCGCGATGCAGGGGCAGATGCGCCGCCCGTGAACGTGAGATTCCTGGGTGTGCCCAGCGGGCTGTGCAAGCGGCAGCCTGACGACAATAATGCCCACCATGACGGGTCTGCTTCGCGCGCTGCGGCAGAGCGTATCGCCGGGTCGGCGGCCATGGTGGCGGCGCTACCGGCGGGAGACGCGCCGCCCGGTGCACAGCCTCCTGTTCCTGTTGGTGCTGGCCGCGATCTACGAGATCGGGGCGCTGTCGGTGTCGGGCGGGGAGGCGGTCGGGCGGGACCTGCTCGTGCCGCACAGCATCCGGGAGGTGTTGGGCTGGTTTGGGTTCCTTGGGTCGTGGGTGCCCTCGATCATGCTCGTGGTGGCGCTGCTGGTCTGGCACCGGCTGAGCCGCGACCGCTGGACGGTGCGGGGCTGGGTCTTTCCGGGCATGGTGCTGGAGAGCCTGCTGCTCACGGTCCCGCTGCTGATCCTGAGTGCACTGTTTCCGCAGCGCGGCGAGGGCGTCGCCGCGGGCGTGCCGGCGCAACTGGTCAAGGCGCTCGGCGCGGGGATCTACGAGGAGCTGGTATTCCGTCTGCTGTTGATCAGCGGGCTCACGTGGCTGCTGGTCGAGGTGGGCCGGCTGCGCGGAACCAGCGCGCTGTGGGCGGCCGCCACGCTGGCGTCGCTCGTGTTTGCGCGCTGTCACTTCCAGCCGATCGGGTGGGAACCGTTGCGGTGGGGGGCGTTCTGGTTTCGCGCCGTCGCGGGCGTCTATCTCGCGATTCTCTTCATCGGCCGCGGGCTCGGCATCTCGGCGGGTTGCCATGCGGCGTACAACATGCTGCTGGTGTGCCTGCGCAGCGGTGTGGGATGACGCGGGCGGCTACAGCGGGAGTTTGAGCTACGCCGCTTGCAGGTGCTCGCCCAGGGTTACGATCGCGACGCCGGCTATGGCCAGCAGGAGGGCCACGATCCTCCGCCGGCCGAACGCTTCCTTCAGGATGAGGGCGGCGAGGACGGCTTGAAAGACGACGCTGGTCTGGCTGAGGATGCCGACGACGGCAGCGTAGGTGTACTTCAGCCCGCCCATCCAGAGCATCAGGCACAAGTAAGCCCCGAGAAACGAGCCCGGCAGCGCGTAGCGCCAGCTCGCCGCCGGGCGGAAGACGGTCCAGTGCGCGCGCCAGTTGCGGCCGCGGAGCGCGAAGAGGGCGAGTGCGACGGTGCCCGCGGCGAGGCGCAGCCCGGTTGCCCAGAGGAACGGGAAGCTCTCGATAATCGGCTTGACGATCACGATTCCGAAGACCATCAACGCGATCGCCAGCACGGCCAGCAACGACCCAACGGCGATCTGGCGCGGGGTGCGACCGGGCGGCAGGTCGTGCCGCGTGGCGGTGAACACCGCGGTCACGATCAGCCCGGCTCCGACGTAGTGCCAGGGGGTCAGGCGCTCGCCGAGGAGCAGCCACGCGAAGAGCACCATCAGCGGGCTGTAGCAGCAATCGATGATGGCCATCAGCCCCACGCCGATCCGGTTGAGCGCGTGGAAAAAGAGCGTGTCCGCCAGCGCGATTCCGATGACGCCGCTGATCAGCAGCAAGCACACATCGCCGCGCGGATAGGCGCTGAGCACGTTGAGGCTGTCGTGTCCGGTAGCGATCGAGAGGCCCAGGGTGAGGCCCAATAACGTGAGGGCGACGACGTTCTTGTACAGATTGAGGGCGAGGGGCGGAATGCGTTCGCCACTTAGCTTGAACAGGACGACCGCCAAGGCCCAGGTAACGGCCGTTGCGAGAGCAAGCAGCTCGCCGAACAAGTGCTGCGTCATGCGGCTCCCAGCAGAGGACCGGAGCGGGGGACCGGGACGTACGGGCTGCGCCGCGCCCGGCCGGTTCCACCGCGCGCGATGCGAAAGATGTACCGCGGCGGCACGCGGTTGACAAATGGCGGCGTTCGCACGGTTTCGGGCGGGGCCGTAGAATTCCAGGTATGAAGACACACGGAGTATTGCGAATCGACGGGTTCGTCGAGCCGACGTTCCAGGAGAACGGATACCTGCTCTGGACGGACCACGGCCCGGAGGCGTGGATCATCGACCCTGGGTTTGACCCGCACGCCGAGCGGATGCTGGCGGCGATCCAGCAGCGCAAGCTCACGCCGGTGGCTATCCTGGCGACACACGCGCACCCGGATCACATCGCCGGCATCCCCAAGCTGCTGGCCGCGTACCCGGATTTGGCGGTCATCGTGCCGCAGGCCGAGCAGCACATGTTGGCCGACCCCCGCGCCAATCTCTCGGCGGCGATGGGCCTGAACGTGGTCGTGCCGGCTGCGACGCGGACCGTCGTTCCCGGCGATACGCTGACGCTGGGGCCGCTCACCTGGAAAACGCTGGATGTGTCCGGCCACTCGCCGGGCGGAGCCGCGTACTACTGCCCCGCCGCCGACGTGGTCTTCACCGGCGACGCCCTCTTCGCCGGCAGTATCGGCCGCACGGACTTTCCGGGCAGCTCGATGGACCGGCTGCTGGCGAACATTCGCGAGCATCTGTTCGCGCTGCCGGAGGAGACCGCGGTGTACTCGGGGCATGGTCCGCCGACGACCATCGGCGAGGAGCGCGAGACCAACCCGTGGATCCAGGAGGACGACGACGAGTGATCCGCATCGTCGGGGCGTTGACGTTGGCGGTGTGTGCGGGATGCGCCCCGGCCGACCGCGAAGTCCGCGCGGCGTTTCCGACCGCCGGGGTCGCGGCGCCCTGGCGACTCGCGGGCGAGGTCTGGAGCGGGTCGTTCGCGGAGGCGGTGCCCGGGCTCGGCGATGACGCCGACGCGTGGGCCCCGCACGCGCCCACGCGCGTCTGGCTGGCGAAGTACACGCACGAGGATCATGCCGAGCGCACTCTGACCGTGCGGTGTTTCGCCTTCGAGTCCGTGGAATACGCCCGCGCCGCGTACGAGGTCTTTCGCCCCGTGCTCGCCAAGCCGCTCCACAGCGGCGACGTGGGCTGCTGGACGGAGATCGGCGTGCTGTTTCAGCGGGGGCGGCTCGTGTTCGAGATCTTCGGCGACGACATGTCATGGAACAGCCAGGTGCAGTCCGCCGTGCTGGCGGCGATCCTGGTCAAGCGCTTGCCGCCGGGCGTGGCGGACAACCCACAATGAGACAGGCGGCGTGCACGTTGGCGGCGCTGTGGCTCGGGCTGCTGGGGGGGTGCGAGCGGTCGCCGGCGCCCGCGGCGTCGCAGCCCGCCGAACCTGCCTCGGATCGCAGCGGTTTGCATGACTGGGTGTTGCGGCCAGCCGTGGCGGCGGAGGAGCAGCGTGTGCCCTGCCCGCGGCTGCTCAGTGCGGCGCCGAACGTCACGGAAATCTGCTGTGCGCTGGGGCTGGCGGATTGCTTGGTCGGCCGCACACGCTATTGCACGTACCCGCCCGCGATTGAGGCGGTGCCGTCGATCGGAGCCCTGAACGACCTGAACGTCGAGGCGCTGCTGCAACTCAGGCCGGAGATGATCGTCGTATCCGGGACGAGCCGCGCCGTGTCGGACCGTCTGTCGCGCCTCGGGCTGCGGTTCGAATCGGTCCCCGACGATTCCCTGGCGGACCTGTTCACCGCGATCGAGCGCATCGGAGTACTCACCGGTCGCACAGCGACGGCGCGGCGTTTACGCGACGCACTGCAAGCCGATCTCGACACGGTCGCCCGGCGCTTTGCTGGCGGCCCGACCGCGCGCGTCTTGATCCTGACCGGCCCGCTCCCCGATCCGCCGATGCAGGTGGACGCCGCCGGCCCCGGGTCGTTTTACGAAGATCTGCTGCGCTGTGCCGGACACCGCAACGTGGCGGAGTCCGCTGGGCGGCCGTGGACGCCGTTATCGCTGGAGTTTGTGCTCCGCGCCGACCCCGACGTCATTGTCGAGCTGGCGCCGGACCGATCGGTACGGCCCGCTGGCGACAACGACGCGCGCCGCGTCTGGGCGAAAGTCGGACCGCTCCGCGCGGTGCAGCAGCAGCGCGTCCACGTGCTGGTCGGACCACAGTACTTCGTTCTCGGGCCGCGCATCGCATACACGTTCGAGGCGCTGTGCGAGACCATCCGCGGTGAGCACCATGAGTGATTCGCTGCGCGCCAGCCAGGCGGATTGGTGCCTCGAATGCGTCGGACTGAGCGTCTTTCGCGGCGGCCGCTGCGTTCTCGCTGACGTGACAGTCGCGCTGCGGCCCGGCGAGTGCGTCTCGGTCGTCGGACCGAACGGATCGGGCAAGACGACACTCATGCTGGCGCTGCTCGGGCTGCTGCCGCCATCGGCGGGGACGGTTCGCTGGGACGGCCGCGACCCGGTGCGGCTGTCGGCGCGCCAGCGCGGTCGCTGTGTGGCGTACGTGCCGCAGAACGTCGATCAAGTGCCGCCGTTCCGGGTGTGGGACGTGGTGGCCGACGGGCGTTTCCCGCACCTGTCCTGGCTGGGACGATGCGCGCCGGCCGATGACGAGGCCGTCCGAGGGGCGTTGGCGCTGTGCGGCCTGACCGAGCTGGCCGAGCGGCCATTTCACGCGCTCAGCGGAGGCGAGCGCCGGAAAGCGCTGCTCGCGGCAGCGGTCGCGCAGGACGCGCCGCTCCTGTTTCTCGACGAGCCGAACACCGCTCTGGACCCGGGGTATCAGATCGAACTCGTGCGGATACTCGGGGATTGGCTGCGCGGCGGTCGCGGCCTGCTTGTGATCAGCCACGACCTGGAGCTGCCGGCGGTGTTGGGCGGTCGCGTGGTCGCGCTCCGTACCGGGCGGGTGGTGGCCGACGGACCCGTGGCGGACGTGCTGACTCCCGAGGCGCTGATGCGCGTCTACGCGGCGCCGTTCGAAGCCGTGACGGCCCCGGACGGCCGCCGGCTCGTCCTGCCGCGGTGGTGGCCCGCCGCTACTTCCGCACCCGGAGTTCCCGGCCGGTGAACAGGCGCTGAACGTTCTCGCGATGCCGCACGATGATTACGAGCCCGAGCAAGACGGCCACGGCTTGCAGCGGCCAGTGATCGGCGAGCGACAACCCGCTCCAGCGCAGATACGCCAGCAACGCGAGCGGAAAAACGACCGCGAGGGTGAGTGATCCCGCCGACACCGTCCCGGTCGTGAAGCGCACCAGCGCATAGGCGACCAAGGCCGCGGCCATCGCGATGGAGAAGTACGGCCAGACCCCCAAAGCGACGCCGATCGTGGTCGCGACACCCTTGCCGCCCCGAAAGCCCAGATACACGGGGAACACGTGCCCGAGCACGGCCGCCACGGCAACGAGCAGGACGAGGAGCTGCTGCCGTGGGTCGGCCCGGTCGCCACGGAGCAAAAGCGCGGCGGACAGGGTCGGAACGAAGCCTTTCAGAATGTCCAGCGCCAGGCACAGGTAGCCCCACTTGCGGCCCAGCACGCGGCCGACGTTGGTGGCGCCGATGTTTCGGCTGCCCTGGGTGCGCACGTCGACGCCGCGGGCCCGCCCGATGAGCAATCCGAACGGGATCGCCCCCAGCAGGTATGCCCCAATGACGAGAGCCGCGGGGATCAACCACCACGTCCTTCCACGAGCACCCCGGCGCGGCGCTAGAGGCGGGGTTCTTCCTGGGATGCGTGTCGCACGCGCAGCCACGTCGGCCGCAGGCGGTCACGCAGCCAGTTCGTCATACGCACGCCCCGACCGCGGGTTTGCAGAGGATAGTCGTGTCGCTGCACGTGCTCGACCGCCGCACGGGCCCGCCGCCGTCCGGCGAGCCACGTCGCCCATAGCCAGACTTGGTTTCGCAGCGTGGCCCGCAGCCGTCCGAAGGCGCTCAGCGCTGGACGGCGTGCCGCACGCTGCGCAGGACCTCGTCGCGGGAACGGGATGGGATCGCCGTCCGGCTCCATAGTTGCTGCCGCTCCAGAATCGTCTTGTCTTCGGCGTAGTAGTTCGTGACGTGGCTGGGACCACCTTCAACCAGGTCGCCGCCGGCGAACCCGCTGGCCAGCAGCCACTGGCTGACTTCGTCCTCGTACTCCGCGGGGTAGATGAGCGCCGTCACGTACCGGGCCACACCGTCGCCTGTGCCACGATCGGCCAGATGCAGAATCGCTCGGCAGGGTGGGGCGTCGGCCGTCGCCACGCGCTGCAACTCGTCGAAATCGGCCTGGGCCGCAGCCAACTCGCCGCGGTTGAACATCAGGCCGCTTTCGAGCTGGAAGCGTTCCGGAGCGACGCCGCGGAGCTCCATTTGTCCGTCCGGTGTGGCGCGGACGATCTTGTACACCTTGCCGGCGCGGTGGGCCTCGCTTTCCAGCAGCAGGGCGACTTCCTCGGCGGTGTAGCCGAGCGCGGTCCATTCGCCGAAGTCGAAGATGTACAGGCCGCGGTAGCGCTGCGGCTCGTCGGTCTTGGGCACACGCATGGCGCCGCTCCGTCGGGGTACGCTTAACAACGATGGCATTATAGCGAGCGTGGGGGGCTGCGGCAGAGGGATAAAAAGGGGCGGGCGAGTCGAGCGTGGGCGTGGGCGGGACTCGACTCGCCCTTCGACCCTCGACACCCGGAGGTGCCAAGGGGCATCAGGGGAACGGAGGTTTATGAAGGAGCCCGTAACGGCTTCGCATCGCCGGCGTTTCGTCCGCCGGCCATCCGAAACAAGCCATCCCGTGGCACGTTACGAGCCCCGGGCCATCATGGCGACATCACAAACTCGGGCGGCTGTTCCGGCCGTGGCGCTGCCGATGAGCATGCCGCTCGCCGTTGGTGACGTGTCGGTCTAGTTCTCCTGCTCTGCGTCGCCCGGGGCGACTGGATGACGGCAGGCATCGGTGCCTGCGGGGGACGCGACTTCGTCGGCCAGCCCCCAGGCCGACACTTCGCTATGCGCCAGCTCCGCCAGAAACGATTTCGTAACCAGGCGGTAGTTCAAGGCAAACACCTGCGACTCGATCTGTCCCGCGAGGAAGCGCGCGACCGCGTGCCGCAGCCCATAGCGCTCGTGCAGCGTCGCGACCAGTGCCAGCTTGCGCCAGGGCTTGCGGCGGGCGCGGGGTTGGTCGACGCGCTCGATCACGTGCGTGCGATGGCGGCGCGCCGCGCGCAAGCGACGATGGTGCGCGAGATCGTCCGCCACGTCGCTCAGCCCCGTTTGCCGCAGCACGGAGCCCACGCAGTCGAAGACGTACTGCGTCGTGGGGGGCGCCGTCAGCGCCCAGTCCTGCAAGTGGAGCGCCACCGCCCGGGTCAACGGGCCGGAGAGGCGCGGGTCGTACGCGCGGCCTGCCAGCACGCGGGCCAGGCACGCCGCCAGCTTGGTGGCAGCGAAACACTCGACGCTGCCGTCGCTCTTGGTGACCACGATTTCTTTGCAGCGTTTCACGGTTCTCCGGGACCCTCGAAGAGGCTTCCTTGCCCCGGCACCTCGTCCGCCGCCCGGTCGAGGACGTCCTGCGCTTCGTCGATGAAGTCCCCGACGTCCTCGAACTGACGATACACGCTGGCAAACCGCACGTACGCCACTTTGTCCACTCGCCGCAGCACGGCCGCGATCTTCTCGCCGATCGTCTGGCTTGAGACTTCTTTCTCGAAGCTCGCGACCAGAAACTCCTCGACCTCGTCCACCACCCGCTCGAGGCGCTCCGCGGTGACCGGTCGCTTGTACGCCGCGTGCCGGATCCCTTCGAGCATCTTGCTACGGTCGTACGGCACACGCGATCCGTCGCGTTTGATCACGGCTAACCGGATGGCGTCCTCGGCCCGTTCGTAGGTTGTGAAGCGCCGGCTGCACTTCAGGCAGCGGCGCCGACGACGAATGCATCGCCCGCTGTCGGTTGACCGCGAGTCGATGACCTTGTCGTCGTCTTCCTTGCAGAACGGACACCGCATTTCGCCCTGGTTCCGTTCACTCTGCCCCGCAGGTTCCCATCCAAATCGCTTCTTTTCCTGCGTGGCTGCCGTCGACCTGGCAGATCGCGCCCACCGCGCCTGGCGGCGCTACTACCACAGGTTGTTACTATACAAAGTCTGAACCACAATAGCAAGCGTGTCAAACAAAATCTTCACTCCCGCGGGACTTTCCGGGGACCGATCGGTATAACTCGACCTCCCGTGGCTACGCCCATCGCCGAATTTACGCACGAGGGGTTGCGCCTGCTCGGCTCGTCGCTCGCCGGGGAGGAAACCTTCATCGTTGCGCCGGAGCTGAACCTCGCCTTCGACATGGGCCGCGCCCAGCGCGAAGTCCTTAGCGTCGATCACGTGTTCCTCACGCACGGGCACATGGATCACGCCGCCGGCATCGCCTACTACTTCTCGCAGCGCATGTTCATCGACAACCAGCCCGGGCATTTGTACGCCCCGACCCCGCTGGTCGAGCCGATCCGGCGTTTGCTCCGGGATTGGGCGGATATCGACGGCCACGAGCCGCCCGCCAACATCCACCCCGCCGAACCCGGCCAGGACATCCCGCTGCGGCGCGATCTCGTCATCCGTCCCTTCGAGGTCAATCACCCTTGCCGCCGCCGCGACCGCCAGACCGTCCACGCGCTCGGCTACACCGCGATCGAGGTTCGCCAGAAGCTGATCGACGAATACCAGAACCTCAGCGGCCCCCAGCTCGTCGAGCTCAAGCGGCAGGGCGTGCAGATCACCCGCCGGCTCGAAATCCCCCTCGTCACCTACTGCGGCGACACGGCTGTCGGCGATTTCCTCGCCCTCGACTTCGTCCGCACCAGCAAGATCCTGTTGCTCGAATGCACTTTCGTCGAGGCGGAGCATCGCGACCGCGCGCGGGCCGGCTGCCACGTCCACGTCACGGACCTGCCGGCGCTTCTGCCGCGCCTCGACAACGAGAAGATCGTCCTGATCCACCTCTCCCGCCGCACCGCGATCGCCGCCGCGAAGGCTCTGCTCCGCCGCGAGCTCGGCGACTCGTTCGGCGACCGCATCACGTTCTTCATGGAGCATCGCCGCCGCGGCCCGCGTGCACGGCCCGTCGAGCCCGACGCCGACGATTAGCGCGTCCGGCCCGCCCATTCGCTACAATCCGAAATCATGAGCGATGCGGCCCCGCTACCGATTCTCCCGGCCAACGCGCCGCCGCAGCGCCGCCTGCCCCCGTGGCTCAAACGCCCGCTGCCCGCCGGCGCCGCCCTGAGCGCCACACGCCGCATGGTGCACGGCCTGAAGCTGAACACCGTCTGCGTCGAGGCCCGCTGCCCGAACCTCACCGAGTGCTGGTCGCGCCACGTCGCCACGTTCATGATCCTCGGCGAGAAATGCACCCGCCGCTGCCGCTTCTGCGCCGTAACCACGGCCCGCCCCGATCCGCCCGACCCCACCGAGCCCCAGCGCCTCGTCGAGGCCGCCGCGCAGCTCGGCCTGCGGCACATCGTGATCACCTCCGTCGCCCGCGACGATCTTCCGGACGAGGGCGCCGGTCATTTCGCCGGCTGTATCGCGGCGGTCCGCGGCCGCCTGCCCCACGCCACCGTCGAGGTGCTCGTGCCCGATTTCCACGCCCGGCGGGACTGCGTCCAGACCGTCCTCGACGCCGGGCCGGACGTCTTCAACCACAACGTCGAGACTGTGCCGAGCCTGCACAAGCGCGTGCGCCCGCAGGCCAAGTACCCGCGCTCGCTCGAGACGCTGCGCATCGCCAAGGAGCTGCGCCCGCGCATCAAAACGAAGAGCGGCGTCATGGTCGGCCTCGGCGAGACCCGCGACGAGCTGCTCCAGGTCTTCCGCGACCTGCGCGCCGTCGGCTGCGACCTGCTGACCATCGGCCAATACCTCAAACCGACCGCCGGCGAAGATCACATGCCCGTCGAGCGCTTCTACCCCCCGCAGGAGTTCGACGACCTCGCCCAACTCGCCCGCACCCTCGGCTTCCCCTCCGTCGCCAGCGGCCCCTTCGTCCGCAGCAGCTACTTTGCGGAGCGGTTGTACGAGGGGCGGGCGGGGTGATCCCCGACGCCGCGTGGGGGGGGGCGACGGTCAAGTGTGCACAACAGAACCCCCGTGCCTTTCAGGGCAGGTCTGAAGCAAGGTCGAGACACCCTGGTTGTGATAGGGCCTCTAGATCTTCGGCCCTTCGTGCCGCCTGTCAGAATGGCAGTCAACCATGACAGGCGTTATCATGGCAGCTGAGTTTGTACGATCAGGTCGCTAGACAGACGCCGAGCGCTGCAGAGACCGCATAACAGGCTGCAACAACGCTGGTTGCGCGGAATCGGAGGCAACGGCTATACACAGATTACGATCTGGAACGCAACTTGCTGACCAGAGGGCTTGTCCGAACCGGCCGCATGAGGGGCGACGCGTTCCTTGCCGGTCCCGTTCCGGCGCGCGGTCGCACGACCGACGAGGCACTGTTGCCGTCCACAAAAGGCGGCGGAGGTGAACCGATGCTAGTCGAGGATATCCTGCAAAACCTCGAGCACCTCGCCAGGGAGCTTCTCGAAACGCCCGCGTCGGCGCGCCCCGACCGGTGGGGCGCATTCACCCCGGGGATTCGCGTGCTCAGGCGGTTCAATAACCGCGCCTGCGGCGCCGACGGCTACATTGAAGAGAAAATCGCCCAGTTCGAATGGCATGTCAAGGCCATCGCGGGCCTATCCCCGACGAACAATCACTCCGCCGAAGAGCACTTCGTGGGGGCGCGTGGTGCCATCGACTCGTTGCGCATGGCCTTTGGGGACAAGGTGAAAGAGCCTGTGGACATCGCAACTCAGGAGGAGTAGGCAGAGCGCGCACCGCCGCACAGGGGGGCCCAACGGCCGTCAACACGGCCTTCTGACCGTACAAGGGGGACTTCTGCGCCCACGGGAAGGCAGCGCCGAGATTCTCCATCCGCCCAGGACGATAGACCGCCGAGGGCGCGCGGGTATAATACCCGCTGACCCGGACCAGCTTCTGGATCCGCCTGTCCGGATGTGGAAGGGAGGTGGCAGCATGCCACGCCTTGCGGTTACCCTCGTGGTCGCGTTGTGCGGCCTGCTCGCCGCCGTTCCGCGCGCGCGGGCCCAGGACAAGCCCAAGGGCGCCGGGGCGGCCAAGTCCGACGAGAACCTGCCCAGCGCAGAGGAGGTTCTTGGTAAGGTGGTGGACGCGCTCGGCGGCAAGGCTGCCTTGGAGAAGGTCACGTCGCGCGTGACCAAGGGCCACTCCAACCTCAGGATAGACGGGCAGAGCGTCAGCGGGACCTTCACGCTTTATGAGCAAGCCCCCAACAAGGTGTACGCGCTGGTCGAGTGGGAACGGATCGACAAGGTCGAGACCGTGCCGGACGGACAGGGGCGGACTAAGACCTTCTACGTACCGACGACGCTCGGTAAGGTCCAGAGCGGCACCGACGGGCAGGTCCACTGGGTGCTGGCACCGACTCCGCCTGCGACCGGACCAGAACTCGAAGGGGATGCGGGGACAACTGGCGCACGCGTCCTTAAGGGCGAGGAGCGCGCCCAAAGTGCGCGAGCCTCAGTGTTCAACATGTGGTTGCACTGGCGCGAACTCTACAACAAGGCGGAGTGCGTCGGCCGCGAAGACGTCGATGATGGGCATGTGGTCCATCACTGCTACAAGGTCGTGCTGACGCCGAAAGAGGGACACCCCGAAACGTATCATTTTGACCAACAGACGTACCTCCCGACGCGGGTCGACCTGAGCGTCACGACGGAGTCGACGCAGCGGAGCCGCTTCGCCGACTACAAAAGAGTGGACGGGATCCGCATCCCCCACAAGATCACGAAGACGCTGACCGAAGTCGGCACGCGCCAGACGGAGACGGTTATCCTCGACAGCGTCGAACACAACGCGGACATCCCCGCCGATCGCTTCGCGCTGCCAGAGCCCATCAAGGCGTTGCTCGCGAAGTCGGGGGCCGACACGCGGCCGGCAGAACTGAAGATCGACACGAGCCCAAACGCATCGAAGCTCGATACGGAGCCAACGACCAAGCCGGAACCTGGGTCCGAGCCGTCCGAGACCCTGACGCTTGATTGTGGCAGCGGCGTGCAGATGCAGTTGAAGCTCATCCCGGCCGGCACGTTCACGATGGGGTGCGCCGACAGGGATGCTGACGAGAAGCCACCGCACGAGGTGACGATCGGCCAAGCGTTTTACATAGGAATTGCGGAGGTGACGCAGGTAGAGTGGGAGGCCGTGATGGGGAGCAACCCCAGCTACTTCAAGAGCGAAAAGAAGGTACTGCCGGTTGAGCGGGTTACCTGGGATGATTGCCGGAAGTTTTGCGAGAAGTTGTCGGCGACGACTCGCAAGACAGTGCGGCTGCCGACGGAGGCCGAATGGGAGTACGCATGTCGGGCGGGGAGCGCGGGCCGGTTCGGCTTTGAGGGCGGCGAAAAGCAGCTTGGCGATTACGGCTGGTACGGTGGCATCAGTGGTTACAAGACACACCCGGTCGGCGCCAAGGAGCCGAACGCGTGGGGGTTATACGATATGCACGGGAATGTGTGGGAGTGGTGCGAAGATTGGTATGACAAGTACCCGGGCGGCACGGCGGAATCGCGACACTTTGGCCAGAAGTACCGTGTCCTGCGCGGCGGTGCGTGGTACAGCGATGCCGGGGACTGCCGCGCGGCGTTTCGCCGCTGGGACGCACCTGACTGCCGCAGGTACGACTACGGCCTGCGGGTGGTGGTGTCTGGCGCAGCGGCGGGGACTCCTTGACCATTTTCGCTTTTTCCCTTTCCCCCCTAGGGTCCAGGCGCGGAGTAAGAGCATGAATCGCATCCGGCGTCTCACAATTCCAGCCCTGTTCGGCCTGCTCGCGGCCCTGTGCATGACCCCGGCCTGCCAGCAAACAGCCAAGGCGCCGCCCGACGCCGCTTCCTCACGGGCGCGGCTCGGATCGGGCGCGCCGGCCGCCTTGCCCGGTCCAGCGACGCGCCCCGCGAACGTCGACGAGGAGCGCTGGCCCAACGGCGTGCTGCGCCTGCAGCGCGAAGTGCTCCGCCAGCCCGACGGCACCCTCGTGAACCACGGCACCTTCACGACCTGGTACGACAACGGCCAGAAGGAATACGAGGGCACCTACGTCCGCGGCCAGCTCGACGGCCTCGCCCGAAGCTGGCACCGCAACGGCCAGCAGTGGACCGAAGAGCACTACGCCGCCGGCCAGCGCGCGGGCGTGCGCTACGCCTGGGACGAGAAGGGCGTGCTGCGAAAAGAAGAGCACTACGTGGACGACAAGCCCGACGGTACGTGGACCGTGTGGGACGAAAAGGGCAAAATAAAGGCCCAGCAACACTTCAATCGGGGCGCGCCCCTGCCCTGATCCCGCGATTCGCCTTGCCGCCGGGGGCCGTTTTCGATACGATGGCGTTATCGGTTGTCGCAGCTCTTTTGGCGGCCGATAGGGGAAGTTGGCAAGGAAAACCCAGACTCTTTCTATGCGAACCAGCTTCATGCCACGAACCTGGAGGGTGAACATGTCGCTCCGAACGCTCGTTGCACTGACTGTCGCCGCGCTCGCGATTGCCCCGCTCGGCCGCGCGGCCGCCCAAACGCCCGATAAAAACAAGCCCGCGGTCGGGCCGGGCCAGAACGGCCCCGGCCAGTTGGAAGTTCCGCACGGCCCATACGTCCCCGCCCCGCGCGGCATGGCCAGGTCCCCCGGCATGCGCGCCACGTACGGCCGCCACGTCGCCATCCAAACCAACGTCGATTCCAACGGCAACAACATCGTCGGCGACGCCGCCAACGAGCCGTCGCTCGCGGTCGATCCGACCAACCCATTCCGCATGGTCATCGGCTGGCGGCAGTTCGACACCATCACCAGCGATTTTCGCCAGGCCGGCTGGGCCTATACGACGGATGGCGGCGAGCACTGGCATTTCCCGGGTGTCATCGAGCCCACCCACTTCCGCTCCGACCCCGTCCTCTGCGCCAACGCCGACGGCGTGTTCTTCTACAACAGCCTCACCAACGAGGGCGATTACTACTGCAAGGTCTTCCGCTCCTACAACGGCGGCCAGACCTGGGACGCCGGCACCTCGGCCTACGGCGGCGACAAGCAGTGGATGACCGTGGACCCGACCAACGGCATCGGTCGCGGCAACCTCTACGCCTTCTGGACCGAGTACTA
Organism: Phycisphaerales bacterium; assembly: GCA_003162245.1. Lineage (GTDB taxonomy): Bacteria > Planctomycetota > Phycisphaerae > UBA1845 > Fen-1342 > Fen-1342. The sequence goes on along the minus strand of PMMM01000091.1, from coordinate 1,328 downwards.
CAGCACTTGCAGCACCGGCCACTTCACGCGCTCCTACGACGACGGCGCGTCATTCGTGGATTGCACGCAGATCCCCGGCTCGCCCATGTGGGGCACGTTCGCGGTCGGCTCCGACGGCACGCTCTACGTCTGTGGCGACGGCTTCGAGTTCGCCAAGTCCACCACTATGCAGAATTCGAGCCTCCCGGCCGCCTGGCAGTACAACACCACCGTCAGCCTCGGCGGCAGCATCGTCATGTCGGCGGGCCCCAACCCGGGCGGCTTGCTGGGACAGGTGTGGCTGGCCGTCGATCGCTCTGGCGGCCCCCGCAACGGCTATCTCTACATGCTTTGCTCCGTCGACCCGCCCGGCTCCGATCCCTTGGACGTGATGTTCTCGCGCAGCACCAACGGCGGCCAGACCTGGAGCACGCCGGTCCGCGTCAACGACGATCCGACCACCAACGGCGCGTGGCAGTGGTTCGGCACCATGTCGATCGCTCCCAACGGCCGCCTCAATGTGATCTGGAACGACACGCGCAACCACCCCGGCACGTATTTGTCCGAGCTCTTCTACTCCCATTCGGACGATGGCGGCGTCACTTGGTCCGCCAATGAGCAGCTAACGACGTCCTTCGACCCGCAGATCGGCTGGCCCGTTCAGAACAAGATTGGCGACTACTCCCAGTTGATCTCCGACGACCGCGGGGCGGATCTCGCCTTCGCCGCGACGTTCAACGGCGAGGAGGACGTCTACTACATGCGGATCGGGGAGCCACGCTGCTCGGACGCCGGTACGATCGACTTGGACAAGGCCAAGTACGCCTGCACCGGCACGGCCACAATCACCGTCGTCGACTGCGATTTGAACACCGACCCCAACACTATTCAAACGGTGCTAGTCACGATCGCTTCCACTTCGGAGCCCGCGGGCGAAACCGTGACGCTCACCGAGTCCGGGGCCGCCACCGCGCTGTTCACGGGCAGCATTTCGCTCAGTGGCACCAACAGCCCCGGCGTCCTGTGGGTGCACGCGGGGGATACGATTACGGCAACCTACAACGATGCCGACGACGGCAGCGGCAACCCGGCGGTCGTCACTGCGACGGCTGTGATTGACTGCACGCCGCCGGTCATCAGCAACGTGCACGCCACCGATTTGCAAGCCCACACCGCCAGCGTGAACTTCAACACCAACGAGCCGGCGCGCGGCGTCGTACACTACGGCCTGGCCTGCGGCGCCCTCAATCAGACCGCCAGCGGCAGCGGCTACAGCGCGACCCCCACGGTCAGCCTGTCCGGCCTCCAGGACAACACCACCTACTTCTATCGCGTGGACGCCGCCGACG
>PMMM01000152.1 GCA_003162245.1 Phycisphaerales bacterium | reverse complement strand
ACGGCATCGCCCGCTGGAACGGCGCAAGCTGGCAGGCGTTGGGGGCGGGGATGATGGGCGGTGACTACTCCGGCGTTGGTGCCCTGACGGTCTACAACGGCGAGCTGATCGCGGGGGGCACCTTCACCACCGCCGGCGGTGTGACGTGTAACGGCATCGCCCGCTGGAACGGCACGAGCTGGCAGCCGCTGGGGACGGGTATGGGCGGCGACTACCCGTACGTTGTCGGCCTGACGGTCTACAACGGCGAGCTGATCGCGGGGGGCCTCTTCAGCACCGCCGGCGGCGTCAGTGCGAACTACATCGCCCGCTGGAACGGCACGAGCTGGCAGCCGCTGGGGACGGGGATGGGCGGTATCTACCGGGACGTTTACGCCCTGACGGTCTACAACGGCGAGCTGATCGCGGGGGGCCAGTTCACCACCGCCGGCGGCAACCCGGCGAACTACGTCGCCCGCTGGGGCTGCGCGGCGCCCGCCCCCTGCTCCGGCGACATGAACTGCGACGGGCGCGTGACGTTTGCGGACATCGACCCGTTCGTGGAGGCGCTCGGCGGCGAGTCGGCGTGGAACCAGAACCATCCCGGGTGCCCCTGGCGCAACGCCGACTGCAATGCCAGCGGCACGGTGACATTTGCGGACATTGATCCGTTCGTGGCGGTGATCGGGACGACGTGTCCGTAGGGACCGGCGCACGCCAAGGCGCAAAGAGGCGAAGTGGGCAGGGAGTCACGCGGATCGGGGTGCGAGAAGGGATTCTCGTAGCAGTGGCCGGCGCCGAACCACCGCGCGACATGAATGTCGCGGCTCGGACTCGGACGGTTGCCGGCGACGGCACGCGCAAGCCGCTTGTCCGTCGATATTTACTCATGCCACCCAATCTGGTCACACCCGGCCGAGGCGCGGCCACGGTGGGACGAGCACGCGGCAAGGAGTGAAACGACGGGTGAATTGCGGCGTGCGACCGCGCCCGTTTGTCCACGCAGACCTATCCGGAGCAGCTTCAGTGGGCCAGCACCGGCGCACCCCGACGCCGCCGACGCCGCTTCTTCACGATTCCCAGGCTCGGCGGGCGCGGTTCGCGCGGGCCCAACCCGTTCGCCGCCGTTAGTACGTCGCGAGGCGGCTCGCAATACGCGTCGGCGCCGATTTCCTGCCACAGCCCGTCGGCGCGGGCGAAGATGCCGCCGGTGACGATGATGTTCATGGTCGGGCAGACGCCCACGTCCCGAATCCGTTCGATCATCGCGCGCGTGCTCGCGATCGCCGCAGGTGCGGCCCCGAAGATCAGGAAGCCCTCCGGCCGCAGTTGGCCGACGGTCGCCAGCACCTCGTCGTCGGGCACGCCGCCGCCAATGAAGTAAACGTCCCAGCCGTCGGCCTGAAAGAGATCGGCCACGATCTGCGCGCCGAGTTCCTCCGTCTCGTTGTCCGCATTGGCGATGAGGATCCGCCGGCCGCGCGGGGGCCGCTTGGGCAGACCGGCCTGCAACTGGTCCGCGACCGTGCGGTTGATGCGGCACGCCATGTGCTCCAGGGCTGCGCTGATGCGGTCATCGTCGTACAGGCGCTGCACCTGCGACATGGCGGGCCAGACGACGTCGCAGAGCAGGTCCTCGGCGGAAGCTCCCTGTCGCAGAGCTTCCCGCACCAACTCGAAACACTCCGCGCGTCGCCCGGCCAACAGCGGTTGCATGTAGCGAATCAACAGGGGTTCGGACATGGTCGACTTCTCCGCACTGCGCTTGGGGCCGCGACGTCCACGCGTGGTCCGCTGAGGGACCGCCACAAGCTCTACTCATGCAGCCGGAGCATCCATGCCACCGGTAAGAGGCGTAACCCCGAGACGCGCATCGGCCGTCAGCCGGCGTCCCGTCCCTCCGGGTCCACGCGTCAGTATCGGGGCGGCACGGGCCGCGGCTGAAGGCCGTATTTGCCGGGAGAGCGCTGGCCCGTGCGCTCTTGCGGCGGATTCGTGCGCGTCCGAAAACGGGCGTTGGTGGGGCAGCGCGGCAGGCGAACGTTTTCCGGAACGACCGCGGCGCCGGCACAGGGCGCACGGAAATGAGCCGCGTGCAGACGCATCACTCTTGGGCGTATCCCTTGCGCCACGAGCAGCCGCAGGCGCCCGCCTGTCCGGCCGAAAAAACGCCCCGCCCGGCCCGGCCGGCTGCAACGCGTCCGGGACTTTCCGGTATATATGCTTGCTGCCCAAGCGGAAGCCGTTATAATTCGGACCACTTGGTGGCGCGGATGGCGCGGTCGCAGGAACGAGTTGCGATAAAAGCTGAAGTCTCCAGCCGGAAAACGTCGATCCTCTACTTGCGTGGGAGATTCCGTTTCTGGCGCGGTCGGTTGTTTGTACACCCGAGTAGGACAAAGGCCCATGCTCACTCGCCGCCGCGGAATCTTGTACGTCGCCGGGGCACTGGCCCTCACCGCTCCCCCCGGCATCTGGTTGCTTTCCAGCTACCCGAACAGCCCTTTGAGCGTCATTGCGCCCGTGCGGCCGCGCGCCGTGGACGCCCGGGTCCCCGCGCTGCTCCCCGTCCAACTCGCCCAGCAGGACCCGATGGCCCTGGTGCGCCTCGGACGTCAACGGTACGCCGAGACGGTGCGCGAGTACCGCTGCGTACTCGTCAAGCAGGAGCGGCTCGGCAACGAGTTCACGCCGGTGCAGGAGATCGAGGTCCGCTTCCGCGAGGCGCCGCGCGCCGTGTACATGCTCTGGCTGCGGAACGCCGACCAGGCCAAGCGTGCCCTGTGGATGGACGACGCGAGCTTCGTCGACAAGAAAGGCCGGCGGACGGCGCGTGTGGAGCCCGCGGGGGCGATCGCCCGCCTGTTCGTCTCCGACCTCTACGTGCCCATCGACGGTCCCGAGGCGAAACGGTCGAGCCGGCGCAGCATCGACGAGTGCGGGTTCGCGGCGACCTTCCGCCTGCTGGAGACCTACAACGCGATCGCCGCCGAGCGCGGCGTGCTGGATCTCCGGTATGACGGAGTGGGCGAGGTCGACGGACGCCCGACGTACGTCATCACGCGCGATCTGCCTTACGAGGACGCGAACGGGCCGTACCCCGATGCACGCATGGTGCTCCACCTCGACCAGGAGTGGCTGTTGCCCGTGGCCGTGTACTCGTACGCCGACCACACGGAGACGAAGCTGCTCGGGAGCTACGTCTTCACGAAGGTCGAACTGAACCCCCGTTTTGCGGACGACGCGTTCTCATTCTGACCCTCCCAGATTCACGCCCCCGCGGCGGTGCCAGTGGGGCGAACTTCACCAGAAACTCGTCACTGGCGCTCAGGGCCCCGATCCGGCCGGCACCTCGGCGGACGTGGCATCCCGCCGATCCTCCGCCCGCGGCGTGCCGCACTCCGGACACCGCTCCGGGCTCGCGCGAAGGTCGTACCCGCAGGCCTCGCACAACCCGCGCCGGCGACGACGGGTCTGGATAAGCGTTCGCCTGACGGCAGCGGACAACCATAACACGGACGGGGTCAGCAGGAGCGCCACGAACCAATGGGGCACGACGGTCTCGTAGTACTTGAGCGGCGTCGTCCCATCCAGGAGCGCGTTCTTCTGCACACTCCATGCGAACTCGAGCGGGAAGACCTCCCGCTTCGGCATCGGTCCACCGAAGAAGTCGACGGCATAGGCACGGTAACATCGCGTATGAGTCGACGTCAGCTCTCCCTCGCGCCCCCTCGGGACATGGTATTGCTCCCAGGTGAACCGGCCGGTGCTGGACCACCAGTGCGTCACGCGCCCGTCCGAGGGATCGAACGTCGCGAACACGTCCCAGGTGTCATTGCTGCGTGCCCACAGCACGACCGTGCCGACCAGGAGAAGCGTACATGCGCCGCTGACACCGTACATCAGCGGCCGACAGACGGCCACGTTTCTCACCCTCTCGCGCCGGCGAGTCGCCGCCCGCCCCCTTCGCCATTCGCCATTCCCTATTCGCGCCGCCTTACGCCGCCTTCTCCGCCGCCGTCGGCAGCGCCCCGAGCACCTCGTTGAGCACGAAGTCCGTGCTCAGCCCCTCCGCCTCACCCTCAAAATTCAAGAGCAGCCGATGCCGCAACGCCGGCAACGCCGCCTTCTTGATGTCGTCGAAGCTGACGTTGTACCGCCCGTCGAGCATGGCGTAGATCTTCGCCGCCAGCGTCACCGCCTGCGCCCCGCGCGGGCTCGACCCCCACCGCACGTACTTGCTCACCGCCGGCGGCGCGAACGGCCCGTTCGGGTGCGTCGCCAGCACCAGCCGGATCGCGTAGTCCTGCACGTGCGGCGCCACGATCACCCGCTGCACCAGCTCCTGCCCCGCGATGATCTGCTCGCCCGACATGACGGGCTTCACGTCCGGCTTGAAGCCCGTCGTCGTGCGGTCGAGGATCGTCTTCAGCTCCTCGCGATCCGAATACCCCACGACCAGCTTGAAGAAGAACCGGTCGAGCTGCGCCTCCGGCAGCGGGTACGTCCCCTCCTGCTCGATCGGGTTCTGCGTCGCCATCACGAAGAACGGCTCCTTGAGCGTGTACTTCACGCCGCCGGACGTGACCGTGTGCTCCTGCATGGCCTCGAGCAGGGCGGATTGCGTCTTGGGCGTGGCGCGGTTGATCTCGTCGGCCAGGACCATCTGGGCGAAAAGCGGCCCGCGCTGGAACTGGAACCCCCGCCGGCCGGTCTGCGCGTCCTCCGTGATGATGTTCGTGCCGATGATGTCCGCGGGCATCAGGTCAGGCGTGAACTGGATGCGCGAGAAGTCCAGGCTCAGCGCCTGGGCCAGCGTGCGGATCAGCAGCGTCTTCCCCAGCCCCGGCACGCCTTCCAGCAGTGCGTGCCCGCTCGCGAACAGGCACGCCAGGACGCCGTCCACGATGTCCTGGTGCCCGACGATCATCTTGCCGACTTCGTCGCGCAGCTTCTTGAACTCGTCGCGAAAATGGGCGACCTGCTGCTCGACTTGCCCTTGTGCACCGGCCATACACGTCTCCCCAGAAACACGCCAGAGGGTCAATCCGATCCGAGCCCGCAGCACCGGCGACGGGCCCGGACGAGGAGCATACCCGCCCGGACGGAAGGCGTGTAGGGTCCCGCGGCGAGCCGGGGACTGGAGATTATGACTACTCTTTGTGGCGGCGGCGGGGGAATAGGTGGCGAAGTCACCACGGAAGCTGGACTTCGAAGACTCAGCCCAGCCCACCTCCGCTCCGCCCAGCCTACGTCGCGGTCTCTCGTGTCTTCGCTGGAGGGCGGAGCTCAGCTTAGTCTTCGGCGGGCAGCGGCCAGCCCCGCCGCCGCCAAGCCCCGCGCTGTGCGCCCGCCGCCCCGCCCGACTACACTTACGAGGCCGCCCACGCCGTATGCGCCGGGCCGGCGATCACGGCCATGCCGGGCACGTCGTCCCGATCACGGCTACGAATGGATCGATGTCGGCGAAGGTGACGGTGCCGCTGTTGTTGCAGTCGGCGTCGAGCCACGGGCACGAACGGTGCCAGGCGGATTCGCCGCCGAGCGCGGCGACGAAGAGGTCGACGTCGGCGTACGTGACGCGTCCGTCGCAGTTCAGGTCTCCCGGACAGAACCGCGGGCACCGAGCGCCAGTGCCGGCGCAGGCCACGCTCGCACCGTACCAGCGACCCGCGGCGGCCGTGCAGTCCGCCTGCGTTATCCGCGAACAGGACCCGGTTGGCAGGCAGCAGGCGCCGCGCAAGTCGGTGGCGGTAAAGGTCGCGGTCACGTCCGTCACACCCCAGATCCCCTGATAGAAACCGATATCGAGCGTTTCGCCGGCCACGACCAAGGCCGTCGCCGTCGCCTGTGTCGGGTAGACCCACCATTGATCGAAGTCGCCGTCCGTTTGGTGGATCAAGCTCGCGGTTCCCCGATTCACATCCAGCGTGAGGCTCGGACGCATGACTGAGGAGCCCGTTGTTTGGAGGGTGAGCAGGAGCGGAGTGCCCGCGGGCAACTCCGGCGTCGTGCCGATGATCAGGTGCGAAGGCTCGAGGGCGCCGACCCGGCAGGCGTACGACAGGCTTCCGCCCGTGTGCGCATCCAGGCTCGCGGACGACGAGCCGCTGGTGAAGGATATTTCGGCAAGGTGTCCATGGGGACCGACGACGCTGGTGGAGTTCGTACCGTACTGCACCCACTCCCCAGGTGCGAGGGGGTCGTCGCTGGTGATCCGCGCGTAAACACTGCAATCAAAGGTCAGGGGCACGCTCAGTTGGTCCGCTAGCGCACCCGATCGGACCGCCACCGCGAACGCAACCACCGCCACGCATCTAGCTACGTTGCTGCTGGACATGGTCCACCTCCTGCGCTTAGCGGCCGCGCGCGGGCCTCCCACAGCGAGCACCGCGCTGGCGTCGCAAGACGCTTGGTCCTGCGAACCGTCTAATACGCATTCCGCTTA
>PMMM01000012.1:6293-6487 GCA_003162245.1 Phycisphaerales bacterium | reverse complement strand
GAATCGCGTCGCGGACAGCGCGGTCAACATGGGGATGGCAAAGGCCGCGGGAAGGCGTCGGCGAGAGCGCTGGGCTTCGAAGACTCAGCCCAGCCTACGCTTTGCTCAGGCGGCGGAATGCCGGATTTGGCCGGCGTGAGCGACGCCGGCGCCGTTGTGGGGGGCAACGGGTGTCATCAGGCGAGCGCGGCAAG
>PMMM01000012.1:0-6180 GCA_003162245.1 Phycisphaerales bacterium | reverse complement strand
CCGGTGCCACACCGCCGAGCGGGCCGTCAAGGCAGGCTCTGGCACTGCGTGAGCACCCCAAGTATGCACCACGGAGACGCGGAAAGCGCGGAGAAATTCCGACGTTGCTGGTGGCTGGCGGAGATAGACAGGTTTTGGCGAAGAAAGTCAGAAGGCAGAACGCGGGGGTGGTGGGCGCGGTACAATGCTTGAACATGGGCGGACGCTGAAAGCGGGCGAGGCTGTCTCGGGAATCTCGGCTGGAGCAAGCTCGATCCGCCGCGCGGGATCGCTCGTAGCCGCACCGTGCGGCGGAACTCGATAGCACAGCGTGGCCAGGGAGGATGGGTCGTGAGCGAAGCACGTCGAATGAGCAAACTGTTTCTGGTTGCCGTCATACTGGGAGCGGCGGGCGGGATCGCCTGGGCTGATTGCACGCCGGAGTGGCTTTCTGCGCCGGGACAGGGGGTCCCAGGTACAGGTGGTATCGTGGACGCCGCGACCACGTGGGACCCAGACGGCCCCGGGCCGGAGCCGGAGCAGTTGGTGGTCGGGGGCGCATTCACGGTTGCCGGCGATGTGATTGCGAACTGCATCGCCCGCTGGGACGGAACGAGTTGGCAGCCGCTGGGGACGGGGATGAACAACTACGTTGACGCCCTGACAGTCTGCAACGGCGAGCTGATCGCAGGGGGCAACTTCACCACCGCCGGCGGCGTCAGCGCGAACTACATCGCGCGCTGGAACGGCACGAGCTGGCAGCCGCTGGGGACGGGGATGAACGGCACCGTTTCCACCCTGACGGTCTACGACGGCGAGCTGATCGCGGGGGGCAACTTCAGCAGCGCCGGCGGTGTCAGCGTGAACAACATCGCCCGCTGGGACGGTACGAGCTGGCAGGCGCTGGGGACGGGGATGAACGGCCCCGTTTCCACCCTGACGGTCTACAACGGCGAGCTGATCGCGGGGGGCAGCTTCACGACCGCCGGCGGGGCCGGAGCGAACTACATCGCCCGCTGGGACGGCACGAGCTGGCAGGCGCTGGGGACGGGGATGGGTGGCGGTAGTACATACGGGCCATACGTGTCTGCGCTGACGGTCTACAACGGCGAGCTGATCGCGGGGGGCTCCTTCACCACTGCCGGCGGCGTCAGCGCGAACCGCATCGCCCGCTGGAACGGCACGAGCTGGCAGGCGCTGGGGACGGGGGTGACCTACTACGGCTCCGGCGGCTACGTATCCGCCCTGACGGTCTACAACGGCGAGCTGATCGCGGGGGGCCAGTTCACCACCGTCGGCGGTGTCAGCGCGAAGTCCATCACCCGCTGGAACGGCACGAGCTGGCAGGCGCTGGGGACGGGGATGAACCGGTACGTTTCCGCCCTGACGGTCTATAACGGCGCGCTGATCGCGGGGGGCTACTTCACCACCGCCGGCGCCGTCAGCGCGAACTACATCGCCGGCTGGAACGGCACGAGCTGGCAGGCGCTGGGGTCGGGGATGGGCGGTACCGACTATCCCGGGGTTGGCGCCCTGACGGTCTACAACGGCGGGCTGATCGCGGGCGGCAACTTCAGCAGCGCCGGCGGTGTCAGCGTGAACAACATCGCCCGCTGGGACGGTACGACCTGGCAGGCGCTGGGGACGGGGATGAGCGGCGATGTTTCCGCCCTGACGACCTACAACGGCGAGTTGATCGCGGGGGGCCAGTTCACCACCGCCGGCGGTGTCAGCGCGAAGTGCATCGCCCGCTGGAACGGCACGAGCTGGCAGCCGCTGGGGACGGGGATGGAGGGCACCACCAACCCTAGCGTTCCCGGCCTGACGGTCTACAACGGCGAGTTGATCGCGGGGGGCCAGTTTACCACCGCCGGCGGCGTCAGCGCGAACTACATCGCCTGCTGGAACGGCACGAGCTGGCAGCCGCTGGGAACGGGGATGAACGGCGCCGTTGGTGCCCTGACGGTCTACAACGGCGAGCTGATCGCCGGGGGTGGCTTCACCACCGCCGGCGGCAACGTCTTGGCGTACTGGGCGCGCTGGGGCTGCGCAGTGCCCGACATCTGCCCCGGCGACATGAACTGCGACGGCCGCGTGACCTTTGCGGACATCGATTTGTTCGTCGAAGCGCTCGCCGGGGAGTCCGCGTGGACGCACGCGCTGTGCCCGTGGCTCAACGTGGACTGCAACGGCGACACGTACGTGACGTTCGCGGACATCGACCCGTTCGTGGCGGTGATCGGGACGACGTGTCCGTAGGTGTGCGGCGCGCCGGGGCGCATAGCGCGGAAGAGGGAAGGGATTCCGGCCGGTCGGGGTGCGAGAAGGGGTTCTCGTAGCAGCGACCGGCGCGGGACCACCGCGCGACATGAATGTCGCGGCTCGGACACGAGCGGTTGCCGGCGGGGGCGGCACGCGGAAGCCGCTTGTCCGTTGATATTCACTCATGCCGCCCAATCCGGTCACACCCGGCCCCGCTGTGTCTCAAACATTCGGGATCGTTGCGCCCGGGCAAGTCTCTCGGCGGCCCACGTCGGCCACGGGGGGCCGACGGTACGGTGGATAGTTCCCCAGTGGCATCGAGCTTGCCCGTATACAGGCCGATACGCAACAAGGCAGCTCGGGCGCTGCAGGCCCGGGGTACAAGTTCCCACGGAGGAACGGCATGAGCACGGTCTCTTCGGGCACCGGCCTCGTCTCGGGCATAGATTATCAGAGCCTCATCACGCAGATGATGAAGGTCGAGGCCCAGCCGCGCGACCAGGTCGTCGCGCAAATCAACAACCTCGACGCGCAAAAGACGGCCTACCTCGACATTTCTGCGCGTCTGACCGCCCTGCTGGCGCGGATCCAGGTCCTGGCGCAGGCCAATCTGTTCCAGACGGCCAACGCCACGTCCTCGCAACCCAGCATCCTGTCCGCCACGGCCAGCGCGACCGCGCCGGCGGGCATGTACCAGTTCTCGGTGCGCTCGCTGGCGGCGACGCAGCAGCTCGTCAGCCGCGGTTTTCAGAGCCGGACGGCCTCCCTGGTGCCGGGGACGCTCACGGTCGAGTCGGCGCAGGCCCGCGTCGATCGCGGGACCAGTCTCGAGGAGTTGAACGCGGGGGCCGGCGTGCAACGCGGCTCGTTCAAGATCCAGAACGCCGCCGGGCAGCAAGCCACGATCAACATCACGGACGCCGTCACGCTGGCGGACGTCGTGGACAAGATCAACGCGGCGGGCATCGCGGTCACCGCGGAAACGCGCGGGGACGCGTTGGTGCTGAAGGACGCGTCGGGCGGGACCGGGGCGCTGCGCGTGTCGGAGTCGAGCGGCGGGCAGACCGCGGCCGACCTGGGCTTCACGACCGGGCACACCCAGAGCACGACCGGCGAGCTGGCCGGCAGCGACCTGATGTACCTGGCGGACATCACCCGCCTGTCCGCGCTCAACGACGGGCTGGGCCTGGATCGCTCGATCGCGGGCGGCGACTTCTCGGTGCAGGTCGGCGAAAGTACTGTTGGCGTCGACCTCGGCGACGTGCTCAAGCCCGACACGCGGCTCGCGCGGCTGAATCACGGCCAGGGCGTGCGGCTGGGGAAGGTACGGATCACGTCGCGCGACGGCTCGTTCCGCGAGGTCGATCTGAGCGGCGCGAAGACCGCCGGTGACGTCAAGTCCGCGCTGGACGGCGCTTTCGGAGATAGTCGGCTGAGCGTCCTCATCAGCGGGAGTCACCTGACCGTCACGGACAAGACCACCGTCGCAAGCGGGCAGACCGCGTACGATTTCTCGATCACGGATGTAACCGGTCACGCCGCGGTCGATCTCGGCCTGAACGTCGCGGCCAGCAACGGGAAGATCAGCGGGCGGAACATCCTGCAAGTCGACTCACTCGCCGACGTGCTGGCCGCCATCAACTACGCGACCGGCAACGACGACGGGAGCGGGAACCGGCTGTTCACGGCGGCCCTCGGGGCCGACAAGAAGGGCCTGACGCTCCAGAGCGCGGGCGGCGGGCCGCTCGTGCTGACCAGCGGCACGACCTCGCACGCACTCGCGGACCTCGGCTTCGCGGACGGCACATTCACCGGCCCCGTGCAAGGCAAGCGCATTCTGGGCGGCCTTGACACGGTGCTGCTCAAGACGCTCAATGGCGGGGCGGGCCTCGCCACGGGCACAATCCGAATCGAGGCGAACGGCACGGCCGCGGACGTGGACCTGACCGGTGCGGAAACACTGGCGGACGTCGTGGGGCGGATCAACGACGCGGCCCAAGCGAACAACCTCGGCATAGCGGCCAACTACGATTCGACGGGGATGCGGCTGGTCATCGCCAACAGCAACGGTGCGACGGGGGCGATCACGGTCAGCGACGTGGGCAGTGGCCAGTTCGCACAGGCCACCGGGCTGGCCCAGAGCAGTGCGACGATCCGCAGCAACAACCTCCAACGACAATACATCGCCGGGACGACGCGCCTGGCTGACCTAAGCAACGGGCGCGGCGTCTCGGCTGGGACGTTCAAGATCACCAACTCCCTGGGCGTGTTCAAGACCGTAACGGTGGCGGCGGCGGACGGGGACACGTTGCAAGACGTCATCGACGAGATCAACGATTCGGCCATCGGCGTGCAGGCGCGTCTCAACGCGACCGGCGACGGGCTGCTGATCGTGGACACCACCAGCGGCGCCGGTGCGCTGAAGATCGAGGACCAGGACGGGACGGCCGCGCATGACCTGAACATCCTGGGGCAGTCTGACACGCGGCAGATCGACGGGGCGTTCGAGTTCAAGCTGTCCATCAGCGGGAGCGAGACGCTGGAGAGCCTGGCGGCCCGGGTGGGGACCGAAACGACGCTGGCGTCGGCCACCCTCCTGAACGACGGCACCGGCACCGCCCCCTATCGGCTGAGCATCTCGTCGCGACAGAGCGGGCAGGACGGGGAGCTGGTCCTGGACGACGGCGGCGCCGGTCTCGGCATCGCCACGCTCACGCAGGCCCAGGACGCCCACGTGCTGTTTGGCGGCAACTCGGGCAGCGGCGTGCTGCTCACCAGCTCCAGCAACACCCTCACGGGCGTTGCGGACGGCCTGGACCTGACCCTGTCGGGCGTGAGCGACACGCCGGTTACGGTGACCGTGGACCGGAGCATCCAGGGCGCGGTCGACGCGCTCAAGGGGCTGGTGACGGACGCCAACGCCGCGCTCTCCCGACTCAAGGACGTCAGCGGGTACGACGCGACGACGCAGACGAAGGGCGTGCTGTTCGGCGAAGGCACGGTCCAGACGATCGAGAACCGGCTCTACAGCCTGTTCAGCGGCACCGTCACGGGCACGGGCAGCTCGCTGAGCCGGTTGGCGCAGGCCGGCCTTTCGCTGGGTACCGGCGCCGAGCTCAAGTTCGATGAGCAGGCCTTCCGGGCGGCGTACGCGGCGAACCCGGACGGCGTCGTGCGTTTCTTCACCGACACCGTTCACGGTGTGGGCACGGTGCTCAAGAACGGCCTGGAGAAGATCACCGACACATCCGGGCTCATTCCGACGCGGACGGCGTCGCTCGATCAGCAAAAGCAACTGCTTCAGGATCGCGTTGACCGGTTGAATGATCTGCTCAGCCGCAAGCAGGCGCGGCTGCAGCAGCAGTTTCAGTCGCTGGAGTCGTCCCTCACGCTACTCCAGTCGCAACAGGCTACGCTGACCAACTTCGCGTCGAGCACCCAGAGCTCCGGCTCCTTGTTCTCGACGAACTCCGGTGCGTGAGCGCGCCCGGAGACAGATGGCCCGTGCTAACCAGTAACCGTGGTTGAGCCGATATAGCCCCCATGAATCACCCGGCCGGCCCATCGCAAGAGTACCTGCGGAACACGGTGATGACCGCGTCGCCCGAGCAGTTGCAGCTCATGCTGTACGATGGCGCGATTCGCTTCGCCACACGCGGGGGCGACGAGATCGCGGCCGGCAACCGCGAGGGGGCGTTCATCGCTTTGGACCGGGCGCAGCGGATCATGCTGGAGCTCAGCAACGGGCTGCGGCGCGAGGCCAACCCGCAACTGGCCGACCAGATGGCCGCGTTGTACGGCTTCGTTTACCGGCGGCTGGTCGAGGCGAGCCTGCACCAGGACTCCGCCGCGGTGCAGGACGCGCTGCGCATCCTGCGCCACCAGCGTGAGACGTGGGTGCTGCTGATGGACAAGCTGCGGGAGGAGCAGGCCCGGTCG
>PMMM01000146.1 GCA_003162245.1 Phycisphaerales bacterium | reverse complement strand
GTGTACCCCCCCTTGGCACACTTCGTTATCGGGACGTTGGAGAAGGCAACCGCGGAGACGCCAAGAGCGCCAAGGACGCGGAGAAGACGAGCTAGGCAGGAGAGGTTTCATAGAAAGCCTATCATACACCGAATCCGGAGCCCCGCACTCGCGTTTGGGGCTCTGATCGGGCCACGCGGACGGGGAACGTCCCTGAGCACATCGAGTATTCATCGGGAAGGGGCGGAAAGAAAGGCGGGGCGGGGAGTTTGTTGGCGGGTGGCGGGGGCGGCGCGAGATTGGCGGCCACGGCGCGATTTTGGATTTTGGATTGGCACGGGTGGGGCGGAAAACGGGCGGGCCATTTCGGGCGGGCGCGGCGGGCGGCGCCCAGCGCCTTTGCGCGCGGCGGAGAATCGTTGACGCGCCGGGGCGGGGCGCGCGGTACAATGCTCGAACATGGGCGGACGCTGAAGTTGGGCGAGGCCATCTCGGAAATCTCGGCTGGCGCGGCTTCGATCCGCCACGTGGGATAGGTCGTCGGCGCAGCGTGCGGTGGATCGCGGTGGCACAACGTGCCGTGGGAGGATTGGTTGTGAGCGAAACACGTCGAATGAGCAAGCTGTTCGTCGCCGCCCTCGTGCTGGGCGCGGTCGGCGGGATGGCGTGGGCGGATTGCACGCCGGAGTGGCTTAACGGGCCGGTACAGGGGCTGCCAGGTACAAATGCTGCGGTACGTGCCACGACAACGTGGGACCCCGACGGCGCGGGGCCGGAGCCGGAACAACTGGTGATCGGGGGATCCTTCGCGTTCGCCGGCGGCGTCAGCGCGACCTACATCGCCCGCTGGGACGGCACGAGTTGGCAACCGTTGGGGACGGGGATGAACGGCGACGTTTACGCCCTGGCGGTCTACAACGGTGCGCTGATCGCGGGGGGCGCCTTCACCACCGCCGGCGGTGACAGCGCGAGCGGCATCGCCCGCTGGGACGGCACGAGCTGGAAGCCCCCGGGGACGGGGATGAACGCCTACGGCTCCGTTTACGCCCTGACGGTCTACAACGGCGAGCTGATCGCGGGGGGCGCCTTCACCACCGCCGGCGGTGTCAGCGCCAAGTACATCGCGCGCTGGGACGGCACGAGTTGGCAGGGGCTGGGGACCGGGGCGAACAACTACGTTCGCGCCCTGACGGTCTACGACGGCGAGCTGATCGCGGGTGGTACCTTCACCACCGCCGGCGGCGTCAGCGCCAAGTACATCGCCCGCTGGGACGGCACGAGCTGGCAGCCGTTGGGGACGGGGATGGGCGATTCCGCCCTTTCTGGCGTTCGCGCCCTAGCGGTCTACGACGGCGGCCTGATCGCGGGCGGCTACTTCACCACCGCCGGCGGCGTCAGCGCGATCTGCATCGCCCGCTGGGACGGCGCGAGTTGGCAAGCGCTGGGCACGGGGATGGGCGGTGCCACGTATCCTTACGTTTACGCCCTGTCGGTCTACAACGGCGAGCTGATCGCGGGTGGCGAGTTTCCCCTCGCCGGCGGTATCAGAACGAACTTCATCGCTCGCTGGGACGGCGCGAGCTGGCGGGGGCTGGGGACGGGGACGCTGGGGACGGGGATGGACTACTGGGTTTACGCCCTGACGATCTACAACGGCGATCTGATCGCGGGAGGCGCGTTCTCCATGGCCGGCGGCGCCAGCGCGAACTTCGTTGCCCGGTGGGGCTGCGCGGCGCCCGCCCCCTGCTCCGGCGACATGAACTGCGACGGCCGCGTGACTCTTGCGGACATCGACCCGTTTGTGGAGGCACTGTCCGGCGATTCGGCCTGGACCCACTGGCCGTGCCCGTGGCTCAACGCCGACTGCAATGGCGACGGCCTCGTCACGTTCGCGGACATCGATCCGTTTGTGGCGGTGATCGGCACAACCTGTCCGTGAATCGCGGCGGTCCGTACGGCGGACCGGATGCGACGGCGGCGGCGGTCTGGAGACACGCGGTGGCGCAGCGGATTGCACAGGTCACGGTCGTGGTGCGGGAATACGACGAGGCGATCCGGTTCTACACGGAGACACTCGGGTTCCGGTTGCTGGAGGACACGGACCTGGGCGGCGGCAAACGCTGGGTGCGCGTCGCGCCGGCGGGGGCGGCGGGCGCCGAGTTGCTGCTGGCGCGGGCGGCAACGCCGGAGCAGGAAGCCTGCGTGGGCAATCAAACCGGCGG
The DNA here is from genome assembly GCA_003162245.1 of Phycisphaerales bacterium. GTDB lineage: Bacteria > Planctomycetota > Phycisphaerae > UBA1845 > Fen-1342 > Fen-1342. The sequence goes on along the minus strand of PMMM01000146.1, from coordinate 29,239 downwards.
CCGGGTCAGCCTGTTTCTGGAGACGGACGATTTCGAGCGCGATTACGCGGCCCTGCGCGGCCGCGGCGTGGTTTTTGCCCGGCCGCCACGGGAGGAATCATACGGCACGGTCGCGGTGTTTGTGGATCTGTACGGCAACAAGATCGATCTGATCGAGCGGCGGGGGTCGGCGGAGTAAGGCAACCGCAGAGGCGCAGAGAGCGCCGAGGACGCGGAGCTGATCCTTCTTGTTGGGGGCAAAGAGGGGCGAGGCGAGAGCGCGGAGGCCGACGGCAGACAGAAGACGACCACGGGGGCGGTCCGCAGATTACGCAGATTGCGCGGAGTGAGAGAGGGCGGGGGCGGAGGGGCGGGCTGTTTCAGGCGGGCGCGGAAGGCGGCGAGGCGGGCGGCAGCACGTCGGTGCTTTCCATGAAGGCCCTGGCGGGCAGGAGGGCGGCGCGCAGGTCCTCGCGGGTCAGCTCGGGGAACGCGCGGAGCACGGCGTCGCAGGAATCGTGGGCTGCGGGGCGATCCAGCCCGGCCAACACCGGGAGTCTTGCAGCAGAAGGCTGCCATCGCTACAGTTACCGCCAGGTTGAGGCGGGCGCGGCGTTCGCGCGGAGCGTCCGCGTCACGATTCGGGTCATTTGGTGGGAGGACGCACAGATGATGCAGGCGAACAGGCGGTGGTCGCCGCGTTACTCGGCTCGGAGCGAGGTTTCGGCGTTGCTGGTCGGGGAGGGAGGGCACCAGAATGAGGGGAAGGCGGTCGACGTCAGCGCCAGCGGAGCTTACTTGAGCAATTCGCCCATTCCCGGACACACGGCGCGCGTGGAGTTCTGCATCAAGAACCCGGGGAACGGTGCAGATCACACGATCGATAGGAATTGCTCACTGTTGGCGGGGCGCGAGGGAGCATCAGGCGGATGTGCCGTCCGGTTTCATAGACCGCTAAGCGGTGCTGAGTTGGCAGGAGTCGCGGCAGTCCCGAGTGGGACTGGGTCGTTGGATCTGGCACGGCGCGACTATCGCGAGGTGCACGAGGAAATTCGGGCAATCCAGAGGTGTCGCAACAATATCTTCCTGGGCACGTTGGCCGCGATTGCCACATGGATCACGGGAGCGGTGGGCATGGCTCTGTCCCATCCCCTCGGCGGCGCTGACCAAGTGGGTCAAGCGATCTGGGTCCTGGTTGGGGCGTCCGTTCCGTACTTCTTGCTGACGGTTGCCATTCTCGCCACCATCGAGAAGGCACGTGCGATCAATGTTCGGGAGGGCTTTCTGTGCGCGCTCACGGACTTCATCAGGCACGACGCGGCCCCGCCGAACTACCTCGGCTGGCCTCAGTTGCGATGCAACCGCGCTGAATGCCGGGCGCGCCACGATGCGGGCTTGTGTCCCACGAGCCCTAAGTACTGCTGGGAGACCGAGCGAGGCAAGCACGAGGGCGTGAATCGTTCGAAGCACGTCGTCTCCAACGTACTCGACAGCTTCACGGCTTTCAGCTCCCTCGTCTATTCGATGCTCTATCTGGTTACCGCGGGCACGCTCCTGATTGCGAGTTTGATGCTGCTGCCACGCACACCTTCGTGGACAACCTATCTAGTGCCCGTAACAATCGGCGTCATCGGGGCCCTGCTGGGACTCGCGCTGGCCACGCAGCTTCGTAGTGTGCGCAAGGGCAAGCACAGCTTGGCGAGCCACTACTTCTGCTGGCGCGCCGCGCTCCGCTCCTGTTCTCTGATCGAAGGGGCCTCAACGACATAGCTCGGGAAAAGCAACTGGAAAAGCGGGGTGGTGGGCGATGCCCACCCTACGTGCTCGGCCTATTCCGGGGATGGACGGGCGCTCCGGATGCGCTGCGGATCGGGAGTCCTGTCGGCGCTCGCGGCGCGCTTGCTGGCGCTGCGCGTTCGGACTCGGGCACGCGAGGCGGTTCCACAAAACGCCACGGCCTTGCCCGGCCCGCCGCAACGGCGGACCGAGCAAGACCGTGCCACCCGGCGATGGACATTCTCCGGCAACCCACTCGCTTGCGCTCGGGGCTCTGATCCGTCCCGGCGGCGCGCGGGCGCCTACATGCCGGGCATCTTCTTGCCGTTGTCGTCTTTTTCCTTGATGTCGCTGATGACCGCGTCGGTCGTGAGCATCAGGGCGGCGACGGAGGCGGCGTTCTGGAGGGCGATGCGCTCGACCTTCAGCGGGACGATCACGCCCATCTTGACCAGGTCGCCATACTCCTCGGTCAGGGCGTTGTAGCCGAAGTTGCCCCTGCCCTCGCCGACCTTCTGGCAAACGATCGAGCCGTCGAGGCCGCCGTTCTCCGCGATCTGCTTGATCGGGGCCCGCAACGCCCGGCGGACAATGTCCACGCCGGTCTTCTGGTCGCCGCGGGCTCTCTTGTAGCAGGCATCGAGGGCCTCATCGCACCGCAGGACGGAGACGCCGCCGCCGGGGAGGATGCCCTCTTCGACCGCGGCACGGCAGGCGTGCAGAGCGTCCTCGACGCGGGCCTTCTTCTCCTTCATCTCGACCTCGGTCGCGGCGCCGACGTTGATCTGGGCCACGCCGCCGGAGAGCTTGGCGAGGCGCTCTTCGAGCTTCTCGCGGTCGTAGTCGCTGGTGGTGGCCTCGATCTCGTTCTTGATGGCGTCGATGCGACCCTTGATCTTGGCGGTCTCGCCGGCGCCTTCGATGATGGTGCAGGTTTCCTTGTCGATGACGACGCGTTTGGCGCGGCCGAGCTCGCTCAGCTCGATCTTCTCGAGGCTGATGCCGAGGTCCTCAAAGACGGGGGTGCCGCCGGTCATGATCCCGATGTCCTCGAGCATGGCCTTNNTTGCGGCGGTCGCCGAAGCCGGGGGCCTTGACGGCGCAGCACTGGAGGATGCCGCGGAGCTTGTTGAGGACGAGGGTGGCGAGGGCTTCGCCTTCGAGGTCCTCGACGATGACGAGCAGGGGCTTGCCGGCGCGGGCGATCTTCTCGAGCAGCGGGAGCAGGTCCTTGACGGTGCTGATTTTCTTCTCGTGGATGAGGATGTAGGGGTTGTCGAGGTGGACTTCCATCGCCTCGGGCTTGTTGACGAAGTGCGGTGAGATGTAGCCCTTGTCGAACTGCATGCCCTCGACGAGGTCGACGGTCGTCTCGATGCTCTTGCCTTCCTCGACGGTGATGACGCCGTCCTTGCCGACCTTCTCCATCGCCTCGGCGATTTTCTGGCCGATCTCGGCGTCCTGGTTGGCGGCGCAGGTGCCGACCTGGGCGATCTGCTCCTTGCCCTTGACGGGGACGGACATGTTCTTGAGGGCGCCGACGACCGCGTCGACGGCGAGGTCGATGCCGCGTTTCAGCTCCATCGCGTTGGCGCCGGCGGCGAGGTTCTTCAGACCCTCGTCGAAGATGGCCTCGGCGTAGATGGTCGCGGTGGTGGTGCCGTCGCCGGCGTCCTTCGACGTCTTGCTGGCGACTTCCTTGACCATCTGGGCGCCCATGTTCTCGTTGGCGTCCTCGAGCTCGACTTCCTTGGCGACGGTGACGCCGTCTTTCGTGACGGTGGGGGCGCCGAAGGACTTCTCGATGACGACGTTGCGGCCGCGGGGGCCGAGGGTGACCTTGACGGCGCGGGCGAGCTGCTTGACGCCGCGGCGGATGGCTTCGCGGGCTTCCATGTCGTAGGCGATCTGTTTAGCTGGCATTTCGGTTCCTTCTAGTTATGAATAGCGAGTTTCGAGTAACGAGTTGCGGGCCGCGGGCGAATGACCGGCGGCCGCGCCCATTCGTTACGCGCTACTCTGAACTTGTCACTCAATCCAGGACGGCGAGGATGTCGCCCTCGTCCATGATGATCATCTCGTCGCCCTCGACCTTGACCTCGGTGCCGGCGTAGGCGGTGAAGAGGACGTGGTCGCCCTTCTTGACCTGGAGGGGCTGGCGTTTGCCGGTGTCGAGGAGCTTGCCGTCGCCGACGCTGAGGACGGTGCCGCGCTTGGGCTTTTCCTTGGCGGTGTCGGGCAGGACGATGCCCCCGGCGGTCCGCTCGTCCGCCTCCAGACGCTTGACCAGGACCTTCTCGCCGAGCGGACGGATGGACAACTTGCTCATACGCTCTCCTTACATGTCTCGTAGCCGGCTTCCGGCGCGGAAGCCCGAACCAGTCTCCCACAGTCGGGGACGCAGCGATACACCCTCCCCGCGCCACCCGTCAGGATCAGTGCAAGGGGCGTACCAATCGAGGAGTTATGGGCCCGGGCGCGGGATAGCAATCGTAAGTTGCCAGGAAACAGTTAGTTACGGGACTCGCCGGCCGTCGCTCGGCGTGCCCCAGTAAGCGTGAGCCGACGCCGGCTGGGCGAGGCGGCTGTCAAACTGGCAGGCCGATCGGCTCGGCCGGAGCCTCGCCGTCCCTGGTGCCGGTCGCTACTTGCTGGTCAGGCCGAGGTACTCGAGGAAGGGCTCCTTGCGCGGCTCGCGGCCGAGGAAATCCTTGAGCATGTCGATTTCTTCGACGCTGCCGCCGCGGGCGAGGACCGTGTCGCGCCAACGCTTGCCCGTTTCGACGTTCAACGGGCCGCCGTGCTCGCGGAAGTAGCTGTAGACGTCCTGGGCGTAGACCTTCGACCACAGGTAGCCGTAGTAGCCCGCCTTGTAGTTCGTCAGGTGGCCGAAGCCGGCCTGGAAGTACGTCTGCGGCACCGGCGGGAACAGCTCGCACTCGGCCATCGTGTCCATCCCGACCTTCGTCGTGTCGACCTTGCCGTCCGGCGTCGAGTTGTAGCGCAGGTCCACGAGGCCGTAGAACACCTGCCGCTCGGCCTTGATGCCGGAGGCCACGTTGTGGGCGGCGAGCAGCGCTTTGAGCAGGTCGTCGGGCAGCGGCTCGCCGGTCTTGTAGTGCTTGGCGAAGGTCTTCAGCACGCCGGGGTCCCAGACCCAGTTCTCGAACATCTGCGAGGGCAGCTCGACGAAGTCCAGGGCGGTCGAGGTGCCGGAGAACGAGCCGTAGTGCACCTGGGTGAGCAGGTTGTGCAGAGCGTGGCCGAACTCGTGGAAGAGCGTCTCGACGTCCTCGTGCATCATGAGCGAGGGCTTGTCGGGCGACGGCGGCGGGAAGTTGCAGACCATCGCGATCACCGGCTTCTGCACGGTGCCGTCGTTCCAGACCTTGCGCGGGAAGAGGCCGAAGCAGGCGAAGTGCTGGTACTTGTTGTCGCGCGGGTACGGGTCGAGGTAGAAGGTGCCGAGCATCTGGTTGCCGGCCTTGTCCCCAATCTCGTAGCACTGGACGTCGGGGTGCCAGAGCACGCCGGGCTGGGCGGCGGCGGCCTTCGTGACGTCGCGAATCTCGATGCCGTAGAGCGTCTGGGCGACGTTGAAGAGGCCCTGGACGACGCTCTGCATCGGGAAGTATTCCTGCACCTGCTCGGCGTCGACGGCGTACTTGTGCTTCATCAGCCAGTGCTCGAGGTAGAACTGGTCCCAGACGTGCACCTCGGCGTTGGGGTCGCCGGTCAGCTCGCGCTTGGCGGCCTTGTATTCGTCGAAGTCGACCAGGGACTTCTTGCGGATGAGCGGGCGCAGCTCCTCGTAGAACTTCAGCACCGTCTCCGGCTTTTTGACCATTCGAATCTCGGTCTCGTACGCCGCCTTGCTGGGATAGCCGAGCAACTGGGCCTGCTGGGCGCGCAGCACGAGCATGCGCTGCAGCAACTCGATGTTCCGCCGGCCGCCCTGGCGCTTGTACTCGATGTACATCTTCTCGCGGGTGGTTTCGTTCTCGCAGAAGTTCTGGATGGCGGTGTACGTGGGGGCGTCGATGCCGGCGAGGTACACGTCGCCGCTGTGCGGCAGCCGGTTGACCACGTCCGCGGGCACGCCCGGCAGCTCGGCGGCGGTCAGGGGCACGCGCGTCTCGTCGTCGCGGATGTTCTTCTCGAATTCCAGGGCGAGCTTGGTTTCCTCCAGCTCAAGCTTCTTGAGCTCGTCACGCTTCTCGGGCGTCAGCTCCATGCCGCTGCGGCGAAAGTCGCGTAGCGTGTGCTCGAGCAGGCGTTTCTGCTCACCTTCGAGCTTGGGATTGGTGGCGGCGTACGCCTTGAGCGCCTGGTACAGGTTCTCGCGCTTGCCGATGTCGATGGCCCAGTTCTGCACGTGCTCCTCGGCCTGCTGGCCGCGCTCACGCTGGGCGGCGTCGGTGGAGACGTACGCCATGAAGGCGATCATCTCGGCGTCCAGGTGGACGTGCACGAAGAGGTCATCCAGCGCGCCGACCGTGTTGTCGAAGGTGCGCTGACCGTCCGGGACCGCGACGATCGCCGCCACCGCCGCCTCGGCCTTGCGCAGGGCGTCGGCGACCGGCGAGCCCTCGGGGATCTCGTACGCCGGCGCCGCGGCGGCCACGGCACTCAGCACACACGGCAGCGCCACGAAACACAGGGCGGAACGCAACCGGAAGCACGCTTTCATGTCGGCATCCTCGCTGGGTGTTCAGTCATGTCGTTCGGAATGGACAATCATCGGGCTGTGGGCGGCCCGGCTCCGCGGCCGGACCGCGCGCGGCCGCTCAGTCGCTGCCGAGGTCCTGGTTGAACGCGAACAGGACGATCATGTTCTCGCGCTGCTCGTGCTGGCTGATCATCGCGATGTAGCGCTGGATGCGGGCACAGGCGTCGCCGACCAGCAGCCGGTCCTCCGGGCGCGTCGCGGCCAGATCGTGGTCGACATCGGCCGCCAGCCGCAGCAGTTGGTCGTTCTCGCTCTTGATGGCGGCGACCTGCTTGGCCAGCGTGGGCCGCTCCTTCAGGATCGTCTCCAGGTAGCCGTCCTGCTCCTTGATCGCGATCGTGCGCTTGACGTGCGCGTACAGCCGCCCGAAACCCGCGCGCATCGCGTCGAGCCACTGCGCGCTGTTCACGCCGGGCGTCGTCGCGATGTGCTCCTTGAGCACCTGCATGAGCTGATGGAGGGCCTTGTGCTCGTCCTGCATCCGGCGGCCGAGTTCCTCGTCCCACTTGGATGGCATGAACGCTCTCCTGTGCGACCGGCAAGTCGCCGTTAATGCCCCCGCGCCTGCGGGAACTTCTCCGCGACCTTCCTGAGCGCCGCGAGCGCGAAGTCGAGGTCGGTTTTTTCATGCCCGGCGCTGATCTGGCAGCGCAGCCGCGCTTCGCCCTTCGGCACGACCGGGTAGCCGAAGCCGCTGACGAACACGCCCTCCGCCAGCAGCGCCTTCTGCATCTGGATCGCGGTCGCCGTCTCGCCCACGATGACCGGGCAGATCGGCGTGATGCCCTCGATGGTCTTCAGGCCCAGTTCCTTCACGCCGGCCCGGAAGTGCCGCACGTTCTGGCGGAGCTTCTCCAGCCGCTGCGGCTCCTGCATCAGCACGTCGATCGCGGCCATCGAGCCGTAGCACACGGCCGGCGGCAGCGCGTTGCTGAAGAGCTGCGGGCGCGACTTCTGCACGAGGTAATCGCAGACGACCTTGGACGCCGCGACGTAGCCGCCGCACGAGCCGCCCAGCGCCTTGCCCATCGTGCTGGTCTGGACCGTGCTGACGTCCTGGACGCCGAAATGCTCGGCGGTGCCGCGGCCGGTCTTGCCGAGCACGCCGGTGGCGTGCGACTCGTCGACGATGAGGACCGCGTCGTGCTTGTTCGCCAGCTCTTTGAGGGCGGGCAGGTCGGCCACATCGCCTTCCATGCTGAACACGCCGTCGGTGACGACGAGCTTATTGCGGGCGGCCTTGCCCTCGGGCGAGTCGAGCATCCGCGCCAGCTCGGCCAGGTCGCGGTGCTTGTAGATGAACCGCTTGGCCTTGCTCAGGCGGATCGCGTCGATGATCGAGGCGTGGTTGAGGGCGTCGGTGAAGATCGCGTCCTCCGGCGTGGAGGCCAGCGTGGGCATCACGCCCACGTTCGCGTCCCAGCAACTGATGAAGGTCGTCGCGGCCTCGCAGCCGATGAACGCGCAGATTTTCCGCTCCAACTCGAGGTGGCAGGTCATCGTCCCGCAGATGAAGCGGACGGAGGCGGTGCCCATGCCGAACTTCTCGATGGCATCGCGGGCGGCGGCGAGCACCTTGGGGTGGTCGGCCAGACCGAGGTAGTTGTTGGAGGACAGCATGACGATGTCGTGGCCGTCCATCCGCGTGCGCGGCGCCTGCGGCCGCTGCAGCTCGTTGTACTGCTTGTACTGCCCGGTGTCGCGCAGCTCCTGAAGCTCCCGGGCGAGCGTTTTTTCCAGCGTCGTCTGCATGTGCTTCTCCCAAGTGGTTTCCGCGGCGCCGAATTGTAGCGGCCCAGCCGCGGAGCCGCGAGCGGGCGGGGGCGTGACGGGCGTGTAGGCGTGCACCGCCGGATCTTGACGGCTGGCGGAAGCCAGAGCCCAGAGCGCGAGCGACGGGTTCCCGGCCGACGCGCGCCAACCGGAAACGCTACGCCCCCCCGGCGACCCCGCACTGGCCAAGAAAGCGCTTTACCTGGTGGTGTGCTATTCGCGCGCCACCCCGCGTATGTACCCGTCGCCCTTGTCCAGATAGATTTGTAGCCACCCGTATTGCAGCAGCCGCACTTCTTCACGTCTCATGCCGAACGGCGTGTCCTGGGTCGCATCGGCCGCAACCCGACGCTCTCCCTCGGGCAGGGTCACGAGAGACTCGACGCGCTCGATTTCGGGTGGGCCGTAGCGCGCCAGAATTATGCAGTCGCGCAGCCGATTCCGGCGGTCTGGGCGTATCCAATACTCCAGACGTACCCCGTCGAGGTTGTCCGCGTCCTCCAGGCCCTTGATCGCCTTTCGCAGACGCGCGTCGACGGTGTGAATGCGTTTGACGTCCGCCAGGATCAGCGCTAGAGGCTTCGCGCCCGGTTTCCGGAGGTCGGGGGGATCGGGCTTGCTCGCGGGCGGTTCACGTTCCCTGATCTCCCTTGAGGCCGCATCCAGGCGGATCGTCTCGAGGGCCGTGTGGAACCGCATCGGGCCGTTGCGCCCCTTTTTCGGGTCCACCAGGAACGTGCATATCGCCGCCGACACGCGCGGCGCGGGGCCCAGCGCCGGCCAGTCGATCGGTGGAGCGTCGCACCCCGTGAACGGTATGCGCATGCTTACCCCGTCCCGAAGTTCGCAACCGTCCAGGTCCTCTGTCCAAATCAGGTACGCCGGCGGATCATGGAGCTTCGCATAGCGCCACCTGCCGTGCTGCCCCGCGCAGCCGGTCTGCACGCCGCGCTGCGCGGCGACGGGCAGGATGGCCGCGCTGAGTCGCCGGTCCCTCGCCAGGCACACCACCAGTGCGACGCCGTCGTTGATGTCATAGTTGTTGTCCATCGCCGCCGTGTACGTCAGAACATGCTGGCCCTCGTCGAACGCGACCTGCAGCGCTGCGCGGCGTTCTGGCGGGGCTTCTGCGTCCGCTGGAGGTGCCTCCTGGGCCTGAATGCCCGACGTCGCGAGCAGCACAAGCCCCACGTGGCACCACGTGATCCGAGTACGGCGGTGAGCCATGCGCTGTCCCCTTGCTCGACTGAGAATCGCCCTCTCGGGCCAAGTCCCGTCATTATAGCCGCAGGCTCGTCAAGCCGACTACGGCCAACGCTGCCCTCGACCACTTGCTGGGCCCACAATGAAGCAAGCGGCCCTGCCGCCGAGCTCGGCAATGTGGTAGACTATGTGGTTCGCGTTTATCCGGGCGCCTGGGTCCGGGGTTGGCTGGCGAGGTCGGCCGCGAACGGGTGACCGACGGGTCGTCGGAGACCCCCGGGGCGACGGTGCCGGTCGGCGGTGGAGGCGGAGCGTGGAGCCGAAGCTCATTCGCATCACGGGCGCCCGCCAGCACAACCTCCAGAACGTCAGCGTGGACATCCCGCGCGACCGGCTGGTCGTCATCACCGGGCTGAGCGGTTCGGGCAAAAGCAGCCTGGCCTTTGACACGATCCATGCGGAGGGGCAACGCAAATACGTTGAATCGCTCAGCGTCCACGCCCGCCACTTCCTCGAACAGATCGCCAAGCCCGAGGTCGAGCGCATCGAGGGCCTGCCCCCGACCCTCGCGATCGAGCAGCGCGCCGCCGCGGCCAACCCGCGTTCCACCGTCGCCACGACCACCGAAATCTACGACTTCCTGCGCCTGCTCTTCGCGCGCGTCGGCACGCCCCACTGCCCAGGCTGCGGTCAGCGCATCTACCGGCGGACGGTGGACCAGATCGTCGACCTCGTGCTCGCCTATCCGCCACAGACACGCGTGATGGTCATGTCCCCGCTGGCCCGTGGCCACACGCGCGAGTTGCAGCCGATTCTGCGGCGGATTCAGCGGGAGGGCTTCGTCCGAGCGCGCGTCAACGGCCGACTGAGCGACGTGAAGGAGCTGGCCGAGCTACCCAGGACGGGCCCGGCGAACATCGACGTGGTCGTGGATCGGCTCGTGCTGCGCCCGGACATCCGCGGGCGCCTCGCGGATGCAGTCGAGCTGTCGCTAACGCTCGGCGACGGGACGGTCATCGTCAGCCGCGCGAACGGCGCCGGCGGCGTGGCCGCTGCCCCGCGACGTGCGGGGGGTGTCGGTACGACCGCTGCGGAGCGTCGCCGCGCGGCGGGCAGCAGCGTCGAAGCGGCCGTGCCGCACGCCGCAGTGGACGACGACACGCAGTGGACCGACGAGGTTTTCAGCGAGCGGCACACGTGTACGACCTGCGGCATCAGCCTGCCCGAGCTCTCGCCGCGGGCGTTCAGCTTCAACTCGCCTTACGGTGCCTGCGAGCATTGCAGCGGCCTGGGGACGACGCTGCGTTTTGACCCGCAGCTAATCGTGCCGGACGAGGAGATGCCGCTCAACGCCGGCGCGATCGCGCCCTGGTCGGTCGGCCGCAAGCGCGTCGCCGCGACCCACACCAAGTTGCTGCGCACGCTGTGCACGGCGCTCGGCGTCAAGCCGGACACGCCGTTCGCCCGACTGCCAGAGGATTTGCGCCGCATCATCCTGCGCGGCACGACCGACGCGGACACGCAGCGCTACGAAGTCAGCTTCGAGGGCGTGATCCCCAACCTCGAGCGGCGCTTCCGGGCCGCGGGCAGCGACGGCGGGCACAGCCGCCTGAGCCACTACCAGGCCGAGCAGGTTTGCGGGCACTGTCACGGCGCCCGGCTGAAGCCGACCTCGCTGGCCGTGCGCATCGCCGACCAAAGCATCCACCAGTTCACGCAGTTGTCGATCGGCGCGGCGACGGGGCTGTTTGACGGGCTGGCGTTCGCGGGCGAGGCGGCCACGATCGCCGAGCCCATCCTGCGCGAAATCCGCCAGCGCCTGCACTTCATGAACAGCGTCGGCCTCGGCTACCTCACGCTCGATCGTACCAGCGGGACGCTCTCCGGCGGCGAGGCGCAACGCATCCGCCTCGCGACCCAGCTCGGCAGCGGCCTCGTCGGCGTCTGCTACGTGCTCGACGAGCCCACCATCGGCCTGCACCAGCGCGACAACGAGCGCCTGCTCGCGTCCGTCCGCAATCTGGTGGACATCGGCAACACCGCCATCGTCGTCGAGCACGACGAGGACGTCATCCGTGCCGCCGACTACCTCATCGACATGGGCCCCGGCGCCGGCCTCCACGGCGGGAAGATCATCGCCGCCGGCCTCCCCGCGGACGTGCTCGCGAACCCGGCCTCGATCACCGGCAAGTACATCCGCGGCGAGTACGGCATCCCGCTGCCGGACGAACGCCGCCCGCCGCGCCGCTCGGACTTCGTTCAGGTGATCGGTGCCCGTCAGAACAACCTCAAGAACATCGACGTAAGCTTCCCGCTCGGCGTGCTGATCGCCGTCACCGGCGTCAGCGGCAGCGGCAAGAGCACGCTCGTCTCGCAAATTCTCCTGCCGGCGTTGCGGCGCCGGCTCTACCGCGCCAAGGAGCAGATCGGCGCCCACGAACGCCTCGTCGGCGCCAACAAGATCGACCGCGTCATCGAAATCGACCAGACCCCCATCGGCCGCACGCCCCGCAGCAACCCCGCGACCTACACCGGCGTCTTCGACGAGATCCGCCGCCTCTACGCCAAGACCAAGGAAGCCCGCATCCGCGGCTACAACGCCAGCCGCTTTAGCTTCAACGCCAAGGGCGGCCGCTGCGAGGCGTGCCAGGGCCAGGGCACGCGCCGCATTGAGATGCACTTCCTGCCGGATGTTTTTGTGGAATGCCAGGAATGCAAGGGGACACGCTACAGCCGCGAGACGCTGGAGATTCGCTACCGCGGCCAGTCGATCGCCGGCGTGCTGGAGATGCGGGTCGAGGAGGCCCTGCGCTTCTTCGACAGCTTCCAGAAGATCAAGCACGGCCTGCGGGCGCTCTCTGACGTCGGCCTCGGCTACGTGCGCCTCGGGCAGCCGTCGAACACGCTCTCCGGCGGCGAGGCGCAGCGCGTCAAGCTCGCCGGCGAACTCGCCAAGGGCGCCCTGTTCCCGGTCGCACCGAACGGCCCGCCGAGCGCGTCGGCGACGCAACGGGCCAAGCTCGAAAGCCACACGCTCTACGTCCTCGACGAGCCGACCACCGGCCTGCACTTCGCGGACATCCAGACGCTGCTGGCGGTGCTCAACCGTCTCGTGGACATGGGCAACACGGTGCTCGTCATCGAGCACAACCTGGACGTGACCAAGACGGCGGACTGGATCATCGACCTCGGCCCCGAAGGCGGCGACGCCGGCGGCCAAATCGTCGCCGAAGGCACCCCCGAAGCCATCGCCGCCTCTCCCGCCAGCCACACCGGCCGCTACCTTCGCCCGAAGCTGACCGCGCCGTTACCTTCGTAGGGTCCGTTGTGCGGACCGTTCCGGCTACTTCAGGTAGCCGTACAATAGCGCCGACGCCCGCCCTGCGCCGCGGCTACTCCTTCTCCGGTTTCCCCGCCTTATCGTGCCCGCAGCCGGCGTCCTTCTCCTTGGCTTTGTCCGCCTTCTCGTGCTCGCAGCCGCCGGCCTTGCCCTTTCCCTCCTTCTGTTGCGCCGTGCACTTGCCGTCCTTGCCGGCCATCGGGCAGCCGCCGCACCCGCTCTTCACCTTCGACTCGGTCTTCAGTACCTTGGCGAAGTCCTCGCCGCCCGCGACCGACTGCAAGTCCTTGCTCGCCTTCGCCTCCGCCTTCAAGCCATCGAGCCAGTTCGCCGGCGTCGCCTCGAAGGCACGCTGCAAGGCGTTTAGCGCGTTCTGCTGATTCCCGACCAACGCCTCCAGCCGCGCCGCGTCGAAGCTCACGCGCGCCTCGGCGTCCTTGTCCAACTCCACCTTCGCCGCGACGGCCTTCGCCTCCGGCAGCTTTCCGACGCGCGCCAGCGCCACGCCCCGCAGAATGTCGGTCCGCGGCGTGCGCTGGTCGGCCGCGACGCCGTCCAGCACCTTCACGGCCGCGTCGTTCTGATCCAGTGCGAGCTGGGCATCGGCCAGCAGCGCCGCCGACTCGCCCGTGTTCACCTTCTCGTGCAGCTTGCCCGCGACGGCGACCGCCTCGCCGTTGACGTTGTGATCGCGATAGTAGGTGTACAGCGCCCGGCTCATCTGCTGCCACACGTCCGCGTCTTCCTCGGCCTTGAGCTGCTCGCGCATGTTCAGCGCGCGCCGCAGCAGCTTGAACTCGCCGTCGTATTCCTTGTTCTCGGGATCGGCCACCGCGGCTGCCTTGAGGGCTTTCAGGGCCCCGTCGAACTCGCCCTTGGCCAGCAGCGCCTGGCCCTCGGTAAACGCCTGGCTGGCGCTCTCCGTCCCGGCCCACGCCGCGGACGCTCCCGCCACGACACATGCGACAGTCAGAGCAATCAGACTCGTGCGAACGTGCATGCCAATCTCCTTGTTGCTTCTCTCCCGCGGGCTCGCCTTCGCGCGGGGCGCTCTTTTCGGTGACGCCCCCGACCGCACCGCAGACGTCTTGAATGCTGCGGGGTGACCACCGAACCCATTATTATACCCGACAACCTCGCCCGACAAAAGGCCAAAGTGGAGGCATCCCGCCGCGTTTCACCTCCCGCCGCGGCCGGCGCTGCGGGACGCCGGTCTGTTCGTAAACTACTGCCAGCGTGTAGACTGCGCACCCGGGACCGATGAGCAACACGGGCATAATCCTGGCCGCCGCCGATCTAAGCTGGGCGTGGATCGCCTTCGATGCCGCCCTCATCCTCTTCCTCCTGGTTCTGTCTTCGATCTACTCGGGCAGCGAGGCCGTGCTCTTCTCGCTCACGCCCCTGCAGCTCGAACGCGCCGCCGTACATCCGAGCCCCTTCTGGCGCCTCGCTGCCCGGCTGATGGCCCGGCCGAAGCAGACCCTGCTCACCATCCTGCTGACGAACACGGCGGCGAACACGCTGCTCTTTGCGACCTCGTACGTCACGTTTCATCACATGGCGAAGCACGTCGGCGCCTGGGTCACGCCCGTCTCCGGCGTGCTCAGCATCTTGCTCGTCCTCGTCTGCGGCGAAGTGCTGCCCAAGGTCGTCGGCGTGCGGCTGGCCGACCGGCTGGCGCCGTACGTCGCCCCGCTGGTCCGCGCCGCCAGCCTCGTCGCGGCCCCGCTCGGACGCGTCTTTGACGTGCTGCTCGTCGAGCCATTCCTGCGCATCGTTTTCGGTGCGGAGCGCGCCGGGCACGCCGCCAGCGCCGATCTCACCGCGGCCGAGCTGAAAGCCCTGCTGGAGCTGAGCCGCCGGGCCGGGGGGCTCAAGCCGCTTGAAGACACGTTTCTGCGGCCGATCATCGACCTCGGCCAGTGGCGCGTCCGCGACGTGATGGTGCCGCGCGTCGAGGTGGCGGCGTACGACGTCAATGCGCCGGCGGAGGGTCTGCGGGATCTGATGCGCCAGACGCGGCACAAGAAGATCCCCGTCTACGACAAGTCGCGGGACAAGATCGTGGGGCTGGTGTACGCGAAGGTGCTGTTCTTCGATCCGCACAAACCGCTGCGCGAGCTGGTGCAGCCCGTGCGCTTCGTGCCGGAGCTCATCACCTGCGAGCAACTGCTGGTCCACTTTCGCCAGACCAAGACGCAGTTGGCGATCGCCGTCGACGAGTATGGCGGCGTCGCCGGCCTCGTGACGCTGGAGGACGTGCTCGAG
This sequence comes from Phycisphaerales bacterium, assembly GCA_003162245.1. GTDB lineage: Bacteria > Planctomycetota > Phycisphaerae > UBA1845 > Fen-1342 > Fen-1342. The sequence continues at coordinate 14,171 of PMMM01000146.1, read as the reverse complement.
CGGATTGTTGGCGAGTTGCACGACCCGGAGGACCAGCCAGACGAGCCGGACATCCAGGCCCTGCCGGGCGGTGCGTACGACATCAGCGGACAGCTCAGCGTGCACTACTGGGTCGAGGCCTTCGGCCTGCCGCCGCGCGTCGAGCGAGTCGCCACCCTGGGCGGGCTGGTGATGGCGGAGCTCGGGCGGGCGGCGGTGCAGGGCGACGTCGTCCGCATCGGCAACGTCGAGCTCCAGGTGACGCGCGCCCGCAGCCGCCGCATCGACCGGCTGCGCCTGCGCCTGCTCGATCAACCCGCAACGGAGGCCACCGTCGGATGATGACGGGACTCCTACTGCTTCTGGCGGCACTCGTCGCGCTGGTCCTGGGCGCGTTCTTCTCCGGCACGGAGACGGGCGTCTATTGCGTGAACCGCGTGCGCCTCCACGTCGATGCCGAGCAAGGGCATCCCGCCGCGCGCCGCCTGGAACGGCTCCTGCGCCGGCCCGAGGACGTCGTGATTACCGCCCTGCTGGGAACGAGCGTGGTCGACTACGTCGCGACAGCCGCGCTGACGGCCCTGCTGCTGACCACCGTGTCCGAGCACGTCGCGGAGGTGTACGCCACCGCTATCGCCGCGCCGCTGATCTTCGTGTTCGCCGGCATCGTGCCCAAAGAGTGGTTCCGCCGGCGCAGCAACGTGCTAATGGCGCGCCTGAGCTGGTTCGTGCTGGCGTGCCTGCGGCTCGCGCAGGTCACAGGCGTCGTCTGGCTGCTGCGCGGGCTGTCGCACGCGCTGATCCGGCGGATCGACCCGCAGCACGATATCGCCGCCGGCGATTGGCTCTCGCCCCGGGCCCGCACGCTGCACCTGGTGCGCGAGGGTGTGGCCCGCGGCGGGCTGACCCATTTGCAGCGCGATCTGATCGAGCGCGTGCTGAACCTCTCCGACGTCCGCGCGGGAAACGTGATGATCCCACGGCCGCGGGTCGCGGCGGCCCCGCTCCACCTGTCGCGCGACGAGTTCCTCCGCATTGCCCGCATGGCCCACTTTTCGCGGCTGCCCGTGTACCGCGACGACCCGCGGCAAATCATCGGCATCGTCAACGTGTACGACGTGCTGACCGACCGCGACCGGCAGCCGGTCGCGGCCCACGTCCGGCCGCCACTCGTCATCTCGCCGCAGGTCAGCGTGGCCGCCGCCCTGCCGCGGCTCCAGCGTGCGCGGCAGGCGATGGCGATCGTAGAGGACGGGGCGGGTCACTGCCTGGGCATCCTGACCGTCAAGGACCTCGTCGAGGAGATCGTCGGCGACCTGGAGGTCTGGTGAGGTCGAAATCAGGATTTGAGCAGCGTGAAATGCGGCGGCTCGACGCGCGTGCCGCGCTCGTCCGAGATGACGTGCACGAACCCCGGCCGCAACGCCGCGCTCGCCCACGCTCCGCCGCGAGCCTGCGATGCGATCGCGATGAACGCGACCTGGTGGTTTCGTTCCAGTTCGAAGCGCTCCGCGATACGGCGTAGGACCTCTGCGCAGGCGTCCTGCGGGCCGGCGCCTTGGCGCATCAGCTCGACCACCAGGAACGAGCCGCACACGCCCATGATCAGCTCGCCGTTGCCAGTCGCGGCTGCGGCGCCGGCGCGTTGGTCCACATACACGCCGTGGCCGATGATCGGCGAGTCGCCGACGCGGCCGGGGACCTTGAACGCCATGCCGCTGGTCGAGCATGCCCCGGCCAGCGTGCCCGCGCGATCGCGCGCCAGAAGGCTGACGGTGTCGTGGCTGGGCGGGTCCCCGGGCTCGGTTGACTGGTGCGCCGCGTGTTCGATATTCGGCGGCGGGACCCAGCCGCGGTAGCCGTTCGGATCGTTGGGACCATGTTCTTGCCGCCATTTCAGCCAGCGTTGGCGAGCCGCCTCGGTGAGCAGCGTGCGCTTCTGGAACCCCTCGCGGGCGGCGAACTGCTCCGCGCCCTCGCCGACGAGCATTACGTGAATGGTCTTCTCCATCACCCGCCGCGCAATCGCCGTCGGATTCGGGTAGTGCCGGATGTCGGCGACCGCCCCGCAGCGGTTCGGATCGGTCATCACGCACGCGTCGAGCGCCACGACGCCGTCCGCGTCCGGGGTGCCGCCAACGCCGACGCAATCGACGGTTTCGTCGTCCTCGATTGCGGTAGCACCAGCGACGACGGCGTCGAGTGCGCCGCCGCCGGCCTGTAGCGCGGGCCAGGCGGCGGCGTTGGCGATGGTGGCGAAGGTCCAGGTGGAGAGGAGCAGTTCACTCATAGGGGTGGAATTGTACCCGGGCGGGGACGCGGGCGGCGCGTGAACGGACGGGGTGTTCGGCGTGGCGTCGGGCGTGGGCTAGAATTGGCCGCTTGGACGCGAGGCCCCAACCTGGAGGATGAAACATATGAGCGGCGCGAAGAAATGCGAGAGCTGCGGGATGCCGATCGAGGCCGGCGTGTACTGCCAGTACTGCACCGACGACGCCGGCAAGCTGCAGGAATTCGACGAGCGGCTCAAGCGAATGACGCAATGGACGCTCCGCCAGGGGCAGGCGAAGACGCCGGCCGAGGCGGAGGAGCGCGCCCTGGCGTACATGGCGACGACGCCGGCGTGGAAGGACCACCCGAAGCTGGCGGCGCGGATGAAGCGGAAGGCGTGAGGCCGGCCGCTGACGGAGCGGGGACGACCAGCACATAGTCAGACAGCGCGTACGTTACTTGGCGATGAAGCCGATGGGGCTTCTTCGCGCAGGCTCGGGCGGTGTTATCAGCTCGCGGATCGCGTCGAACACGACCTTGAATTGGGCGTCGTATTAAAGTGTGGCTCCGCTTGGCGGACGCTCCGCGCTGCATTTCCAGCAGATGTCGAAGGTGCCCGGCACGTTCTGGCCGCACGCGGGGCATTTCCACGGGTTGCCATGGGGGACAGCGGCGGGGGGCTCCAGGAGCACGTTCTGATCTGGCGCTGTCTCATCACGCAGCTCTTCGCCGATGCCGTCGACGAAGAACTCGACGCGGCCGCAGCGGGCGCAGACGTAGATGTCGAAGGCCTCGCGGTGCTTGAGCAACTCGAACACGCCGCCGAGGAAGTCCCAGGCTCGGGTCCCCTCGTGGAAATTCTTCGTGCCGCCGTAAGTTAGGGGCCCGTTGCAGCGTGGACAGGTGACGAGATGGATTGGGCGGTTTGCAGACAACTGGTTTCCTCCATGCCGGGCGCCGCGATAGGCGCGAATCCATCATACGCCGCGCGAGCGCGACAGGCCAATGCCCCCCGGAGCCCTCCAATGCTACCCCCACTGCTTGTGAGGCAGTGGCACGCTACGCCGTCTTCCTCGCCCGCAGCTTCTTCCGCGTGTACTCCAGCAGCCCGCCGGCGTCGCAGATGGCCATGATCTCCGGCGGGAGCTTGGGGAAGGAGAACGCGCGGCCGTCGACGGTGATCTGGCCGCCGGCGGCGTCGATCGCAATCTTGCTGCCGGGCTTGTAGGCGTCGACGGCTCCGGGGCACTCGATCAGGAGCAGCCCCTGGTTGATCGCCGCGCGGTAGAAGATGCGGGCGAAGCCCTTCGCGACGATCGCCGCCACGCCGACCGCTTTCAGGCCGACCACCGGCTGCTCGCGCGAGCTGCCGCAGCCGAAGTTACGGCCGGCGACCAGCACGTCGCCTGCCTGCACCCCCTTCGCGAACGTCGCGTCGAGGTCCTCCAGCAGGTGCGGCTTGATCTCCTCCGCCGTCGCACACGTGTACGTGTACTTGCCGGGGAACAGCATGTCGGTGTTGATGTCGTCGCCGTAGTTCCAGACCTTCATGACAAGCCCTCAGCTATCAGCCAGGGTTCAGAGTGGCGAGTTAAGAGTAACGAGTTGAGTCATCCGTACCGCGGTCTCTGCAACTCGTTACTCGCTATTCGTTACTCATAACTCTCTTCGCGGATCCGTAATCACGCCATGCAGCGCCGTCGCCGCCACGGTCGCCGGGCTCGCGAGGTAGATTTCCGCCTCCTTGCAGCCCATGCGGCCCTTGAAGTTCCGATTCGCGGTGGACAGGCACACCTCGCCGGGCGCCAGAATGCCCTGGTGCGCCCCCAGGCACGGCCCGCAGCCCGGCGGCAGGATCACCGCGCCCGACTTCATCAGCGTCACCATCGTCCCGTCCTGCACCGCCGCTTCGTACACCGCCCGCGATGCCGGCAGCACGAAAAACCGCACGCGCTTCGCGATCGGCCGCCCGCGCAGCAGCGCCGCCGCCTCACGCAGGTCCGGCAGCCGCCCGTTCGTGCACGTGCCGAGCAGGCACTGGTCCACGCGCTTCCCGGCCAGCTCCGACACCGGCTTCACGTTGTCCACCGCGTGCGGCGCGGAGACGTACGGCTCCAGCGCGCCCAGGTCGTACGTCAGCTCGCGCTCGTAGGCCGCATCCGCATCCGCCCACAGCGGCTGATACCTTTTCCGCGGCACGCCCGCGGCCGTCAGGTACTCCTCCGTCCGCGCATCGACGGGGAACACGGCGACCTTCGCGCCCATCTCCACCCCCATGTTCGCGATCGTGAACCGCTCCTCGATCGTCAGGTTCGCCACGTCGCCGTGGAATTCGACTGCGGCGTAATCCGCCCCGTCGGCCCCGATGTCGCCGATGATCCGCAGGATCAGATCCTTCGCGCCGACGCCCCGCGCGAACCGGCCGCGCACGGTGATCTTCAGCGATGGCGGCACCTTCAGCCACGTCTCGCCGGTGAGCAGCAGGGCGGCGGCCTCGGTGCGGTCGATGCCGGTGGAGAAGCAGCCGACGGCGCCGTACGAGCAGGTGTGCGAGTCGCTGCCGACGATGATCGTGCCGGGCAGGGCGTGGCCCTTCTCGATCACGACCTGGTGGCAGATGCCCTCGCCGACGTCGTAGAAGTGCCGCACGCCGTACTTGTCGATGAACTTGCGGATCTTGGCGTGTCCGGTGGCGGTTTTCTCGTCGGAGGCGGGGATGACGTGGTCGAGGACGATGATCGGCAGGTCGCGGCTGACGAGGCCGAACTCGGCCAGGTCCTTGTCGATCTTGCCGACGATCGCGGACGTGTTGTCGTGCGTCAGCAGGTGCGCCGGCTTGACCGTCACGATCTGCCCGACTGCGACCTGCGAAGCCCCGGCGGCCTTGGCGAGGACCTTTTGTGCGAATGTCTGTCCCATGGTTGCTCTCAGCTTTTGACTACCGGCGGTACGGCGGACAATGTATCCACCGCAGGATGCGTCGAGACGTCCACGGCCGGGTTCTTCATTTTATGGTGTCCGGCCGGTTTGGGCATCACCGCGGGAGACCGCGAATGGCGGGACATCGAGCCGCGGGATACACTCCGAAATGGTGCCCTCGAAGGGACAATGGATGCCAACTAAAGCCCAGATTGTCACGGAATGGCTGCCGCGCTACACCGGCCGGCCGCTCGAAACGTTCGGCCAGTACGTGCTGCTCACCAACTTCACGCACTACGTCGAGCTGTTCGCGGAGCAGTTCCGCGTGGAGGTGTTGGGCCGCGACAAGCCGATGCCGTCGGCCACGGCCGGTAGCATCACGATCATCAACTTTGGCATGGGCAGCGCGATGGCGGCGACGGTGATGGACCTGCTCTCCGCCGTGGCGCCGAAAGCCGTGCTGTTCCTGGGCAAGTGCGGCGGGCTGAAGAAGACGAAGGTCGGCGATTTCATTCTGCCGATCGCGGCGATCCGCGGCGAGGGGGCCAGCAACGATTACCTGCCGCCGGAAATTCCCGCGCTGCCGTCGTTCCGCCTGCAAAAGGCGGTGTCGGCGATGATCGACAAACAGGGGCTGGACTACTGGACGGGGACGATCTACACGACGAACCGGCGGGTCTGGGAGCACGACGACAAGTTTAAGGGCTACCTGACGCATACGCGGGCGATCGGGATCGACATGGAGACGGCGACGATTTTCCTGGTGGGGTTTGCCAACCACATCCCGAAGGGGGCGCTGCTGCTGGTCTCGGACAATCCCATGACGCCGGAGGGAATCAAGACCTCGCAGAGCGACCAGGCGGTGACAGAGCAGTTTGCCCGGAAGCACCTCGAGGTCGGCGTCGATTCGTTGATCGAGTTGCGGGATACGGGGGAATCGGTGAAGCATCTACGGTTTTAGCGGTTATGGCGGGGCATCGGTCGTCCTACGAGGCCCCCTTGCTGCAGAACCTGGTTTCCGGCGTGATTTCCTCGCGCCGCGTGCCGAACTCGCGTGCTACGATCGCAGCATACACGTCCCACACCGCCTTCTCGCTCACCGCGCCCACAGCGTCGGCCACGTGCGCGAAGTGACACTGCAGGTGCGATTGTGCCATCTCTCCGGCGGTTTCGACTGGGACGCAATGCGCTAGTCGTTTCGTCAGCCGATAACCGACGGCGTACACCACGGCAACCGCAAGCCCGCCGGCCAACATCGCAAGTGCCGGACCGACATCGAGCATGCTCAAACGGCCGACCACCACGGCGAAGCTGGCGACGCCCGCGAGCAGAAGAGTGGCGTGTACCCATCGTGGTCGCCGCAGATCGGGTACGCCGGTTCCCAGGGCTTGCCCGTAACGCATCCAGGCCGACCTCGTTGGCTGACCAACGAGGTCACACACGCGGCCCGATGGATGAACCTGATCGCGGCGCAATCCGAAGGTCTCAACAAATGCTCGCCGAACGCGATAGAACGCCGCGGCAGTGAGACAAACCGGCGTGCGCGGCCAGCGCAGCTTCCGCAGAACGACCGCGTAAAGGTCGCCCACCGTCGTCAGATGCTCCAACTCGGTGTTCTCGATTGTGATGCCGAATGTGCGCTGAACGGCATGCTCAAAGTCCGCTGTGTCGAGGTCCTCGGCGTGCAGGCTGTTGATCATCGGATGCGCCCTCTTGACGAGTCCTTTGACTTCCCACGTGTCTCCGCAGGTCGCTGACCTGCACTGTGTCTTGTTTGCGAAATCGGCTCTCTGCCGCCCGATTAATGACCGGTTGCGAACCGGTCCCACCTCACACCACAGCAGTTTACACCTTCACCAGCAGCCCACCACGCTCGTAGATCTTGAGCTGGGCATCCGAGAACGGCTTGCCGTGGATTTCGGCGCCGGTGGGGCGGCGGATCACGCCGGTGTGGAAGTCAATTTCGACTTCTTCGCCGTCCTTCAGGTCGCCGGCGGCCGGGGCGCAGAGGATCGCGAGCCCCGCGTTGATCGCGTTGCGCTCGTAGATCGCGCCGAACGACTCGGCGACGACCGCGGCGATGCCGAGCGACTGGAAGCAGTCGACCGCCTGTTGGCGCGAGCTGCCGCAGCCGAAGTTCTTGCCCGTCACGACGATGTCGCCGGGCCTGGCGCGCTTCGCGAAATCCTCCCAGCCCTTGAGGTTGTCGAACGTGTACTGGCCCATCGCCTTGATGTCGGTGATGGTCAGGTACCGATTGTGGAAGATCATGTCCGTGTCGATGTTGTCCTGCGCGATCACCCACGCGCGACCCTTGACTCGCGTGGGCCTGTGTGCGGCATGGCCTGGCGCGGCGGGGGCGCTCTCCCGCGCCGCCGACACAGCCGTGGCACCCAGCTTGAACACCGCCGGCTCCGCGGGGATCGCGTCCGCCGTCGTGATCAGGCCCGCGATCGCACACGCCGCCGCGGTCTCCGGCGACGCGAGATACACGCTGCCTTTGCCCTGCTTGCCGGCGAAATTGCGATTGCCCGTGCTGACCGTCACCTCGCCCGGGCCGTTCTGGCCGATCTGCCCCGCGGCACAGCCCGCGCAGCCCGCGTTGCCGACCAGCGCGCCGGCGTCCTTGAAGACCTTCAGCAGGCCATCGCCCAGCATGTGCTGCCAGATGCGGTCCGTCGCCGGCACGACCTTCAGCACGACGCCCGGCGCCACGCGGCGGCCCTTCAGCACCCGGGCGGCGCCGGCCAGGTCCTCATACCGCCCGTTCGTGCACGAGCCGATGAACGCCGAGTCGATCTTCAGGCCGGACAGCTCGGCCACCGGCACCACGTCCTCCGGATGGCCCGGCCGCGCGATCATCGGCCCGAGCCCCTCGATATCCACCGTCACCTCTCGCTCGTACTTCGCCCCGGTGCCTGCGTACGTCGCCGCCACGGGCGGCAGCACCGGCCCGGCGTGGCCGAGGTAGGAGCTGAGCCGGTCCCGCGCCTGGCGGCAATACTCCAGCACGGCCGGGTTCGGCGGGAACAGCAGGATGATGCCGCCCATCTCGGTGCACATCGAGGCGATGGTGATGCGGCCCGCGAGATCGAGGTCATCGATGTACGGGCCGTATAGCTCGGCGGCGTACCCCAGCAGCCCGTTCGCGCCGAAGTGCCTGTTCAGCGTGAGGGCGACGTCCTTCGGCGTGGCGGTTTGTGCCGGGAGCCCTTCCAGCATGACCTTGATTGTCGGCGGCACGACAAACCATGTGGTGCCGTGGGCAAACGCGTGCGCGATATCCTGGTCGCCCATGCCCTGGCCGAAGGCGCCGATCGCGCCGAGGATGTTGGCGTGCGAATCGGTCGAGACGAGCGTTTCGCCGGGGCCGACGAGGCCTTCGTCGATCGCGACGTGCGTGCCGATACCGGAGTCGACGTCGTAGACGCGGAGGCTGTGCTGGCGGGCGAACAGCCGGCACTTTTGCTGGTTGCTGGCGTAGCTCTGGTCCGACCCGCCGGGGTTGCAGTCGAAGGTGAAGAACGTCCGGTGCGGGTCGGCGATGCCCAGCCCGTGGTCGATCAGGTTCTTGACGACGTTCGCGCCGCCGAAGTCGCGGGCGACGCGGGCGTCGATCGTGATGTCCACCATGTCGCCGGCGGACACCGCCCGTCCGGCGTGGTTGCCGAGGATCTTCTCAATAACCGTCTTGCCCATGATTAGCTCTCAACTCTCCCTCCCGTCGTCGCACGCACGTTAGCCTCGTCAACACGCTGGCCGCCATCAGGAGCGAGCCACTAATAACAATAGCCTGAAACAGCCAGCCGGGGCAGCCCAGGGTGGTCGCGGCGACATACGGTTCCGGGTATTTGCTGCCCCAGAAGACCGCTTTCCGCAAGCCCCAGACCGGCAACGTGTAGCTCAACGCGTCGATCCACCAGAGGCTGAGCGCGGCGAGCACGGCCGCGGGCCAGCCGCGCCGTTTTCCAAGACACAAGACGCATGTCGCGGCGACCGCCACGCACCACGTGCTCAGCGAGCCGCCGAGGCTCATGAGGTCTTCAGCGAGTTTGCTCGGTAGCCCGGCGACGTTGCAGTGGCCGAAGTACAGGCCGGCCGGCCAGCCGATCCAGCGAAACTCGGGGTAGAACTCAACGCCCAGCATGTCGACGTATTCGATCGTGCCGCCGCAGAGCGCTCCGACGAGGCCGTGGCCGACGACCTCGTGGCAGGCGGTTCCTACGATGAGGCTGAGCGCCAGCGCGGCACAGACGATCGCACCTGTGGCGATGGCTCTCCGCCAGCGTTTCATTGCACTTCGCTCCGTCGGTGGCCTGCACGGCCGAGGCTACGGGATCCCGTCTTCGCCCAGGGGGTTGTAATCGACCGCCGCCCGGATCAGGTCTTCCAGGGCGGCGCGCGGGATATCCATCAGGCCGCGGAGCTCGACGAACCGCTTGGCTTTGGCCCGGCCCTTGAGCACGTGCTGTGGGTCCGGCAACTGGGCACCGTGGATGAACGACAGCAGGGCGCGGTCGTCTTTCCAGCTAATCATGCACACGTTGCCGCCGATGGAGCCGAAGGGATGGCCGGGCTTGTAGTAGCAGAGCGTGTTGAACTTGATGTCTTCGATCGCTTCCGGGGCGACGTCGCGGACCAGCTCACGCAGGACCAGGACCGTGTCGCGGCAGTCGCCCGGACAGCCGTCCAGCCAGGCGACGACCTTCGACCGATTCGGTCCGCGACGTGTCATGATCCGACCTCCGTTACCGGCCCAGCACTCGCGCGCCGCGACCAGGATCCGCGCACGGCGGCCTCACTGAATCAGATTGCCCTTCTCCATCATCACCAGCGGGTCGAAGGTCGCGAAGTCGGCCTGGTGGATCAGGACGGTTTCGAGGCATTTCGGGGCGCCTTCGCCTTCCTTGGCGTGGCAGGCGATCGTGTTCAGCACCGTGTCGTCGCGGATGCCCGCCTCGACCGCCAGGGCCGTGCCGGAGATCGGGTGGCGCAGGCACGCCCCGGCCCGGCTCTTGCGGTAGCCGCCGGCGCCGTCTTTCTCTGTCTCGACGAGCTTGCCCACGTCGTGCAGGAGGCCGCCGGCGAGCAGGCGGTCGTAGTCGATCTTGTACGGCAGCTTTGCGTACGCCGCCTCCTGCGCCCGCGCGAGGCCGAACGCCCCCTCGGTGACGGCGAGCGTGTGCTGAATGAAGCTGACGCCGTGCGTTTTGGTCAGCAGCGTGAACGGCATGTTTTTGAGCTCGTCTACGTTGGCCCACCCGCCGCGCTCGCAGGCGAGGAGCCAGGTTTTGACGACCTTTTCGCGCAGGTCGGGATTTTGGATGCGTTCGAGGACGGAAGCGAAGAGCGATCGGATGTCTTTGTCAGTGATCATTGAACCTCCAGTGTGGCTTTTGCTCCGGTCGAGAATACGGCGGCCGACCCCCGAGTCGGCCGCTACATTGCTCGTAGCGCCTCATCGCGATGGCGCCACTCCCCGTCCACCAGCGTCCCCACTGCCCGGCCATGCACCGTGCGGCCGTCGAAGGGCGTGTTGCGGCTCTTCGAGCGCAGCGCCTCCGCGTCGATCACCCATTCGCGCTGTGGGTCGATGAGCGTCACATCCGCCGGCTGCCCGACTTGCAGACCGCCGCCGGTCACGCCCAGCAGTTGCGCCGGCCGCGTCGACAGCGCCGCGATCAGGCGCGGCCAGGTGATGAGCCCCGGCGTGACCAGCGCCTCGATGAACAGCGGCAGCGCCAGCTCCAGCCCGATCATGCCGAACGGCGCGTGCTGAAACTCGCGTTCCTTGTCCTCCCGGCCGTGTGGAGCGTGGTCGGTCACGAGGCAGTCGATCGTCCCGTCGCGCACCCCGGCCAGGCACGCGTCCACGTCCGCCCGCGTCCGCAGCGGCGGATTCACCTTGAACTGCGGATCGTAACTGCCGCACGCCTCGTCGGTGAGCAGCAGATGGTGCGGCGTGACCTCGGTCGTTACCCGCCGGCCCTCCTGCTTCGCGCGCCGCACCAATTCGACCGTCCGCGCGGTCGAGACGTGCGCGACGTGGTAGCGCACCCCCGCCTCACCGGCCAGCGCGATGTCGCGCTGCGCCATCACCACCTCGGCCGCCGCCGGAATCGCCGGCAATCCCAGCCGCGTCGCCGTCGGCCCCGCGTGCATGCAGCCGCCGCCGGCCAGGCTCGGGTCCTCGCAGTGCTGGATGAACAGCCGGTCGAACATACTGACATAGCGCATCGCCCGCAGGCACACGCCAGTGTCCGCGACGCCGGTGCCATCGTCACTGAACGCGATCACGCCCGCCCGCACCATCAGTCCGATCTCGGCCAGTTCCTTGCCCTGCCGCCCCACCGTGAGCGCTCCGATCGGGTACACCCGCGTGGACGCTGCCCGCGCCGCCTGCCGCAACACGAACTCGATCGCCGCGTCATTGTCCAGTGGCGGCTCGGTGTTCGGCATGCAGGCAACGGCGGTAAACCCGCCGGCGGCCGCAGCGGCGGTCCCGGTCTCGATCGTCTCGCATTCCTCGAAGCCCGGCTCGCGCAGATGAACGTGCATGTCAATCAGGCCGGGGGTGGCGATCAGCCCCGCCGCGTCGATCACCTCGTCGGCCGACTTGGGGGTCTGGTTGCCGATCGCCGCGATCTTCCCGTCCTTGATCGCCAGCGTGGTAACCGCGTCGATTTCCTGGGCCGGGTCGATGAGCCGCCCGTTGCGAATCAGGATGCTCTTGCTCATGGTAGCCGCCACTTGCTCGGGATACGGATTGGGCGCCGCACGACCCGGCGCCCCGGTCGGGCGTATCATAATCGCGCCGGACGTGCCGTGCAGCCGGTGTGCGAGCGCGGCGGCGTCCTGCGGCGAGGCGCGCGAATCCGAATGCCGATTACGGCGGGTGAGCTTCGTGCCCGAATTGCCCGCGGCCCGTTGATTCTCGACGGGGCCACGGGAACGGAGCTGGAGCGCCGCGGCGTGGCCAGCCCGCTGCCGCTCTGGTCTGCGGGCGCCTTGCTCTCGGCACCGGACATAGTCGAGAGCATCCATCGCGACTACGTGGCGGCCGGGGCGGACATCCTGGTCGCGAACACGTTCCGCACGAATCCGCGTACGCTCCGCGCGGCCGGTCGGCTGGAAGACGGCCCCGCGTTGAACGCGCTGGCCGTCGCGCTCGCCCGCCGGGCCGCGGGCGACCGCAACGTGCTGGTCGCCGCCAGCGTGGGCCCCGTGGAGGATTGCTACCATCCGGAACGCGTGCCCGCTGAGGCCGAGCTGCGTGCGGAACACCGCCAGATGATCGCGTGGCTGGCCGCCGCCGCACCCGACCTCCTTTGGATCGAGACGATGAACACGGCCCTTGAGGCCCGCGCTGCCGCCGAAGCCGCGGCCGAGCAGCCGGTGCCGTTCGCCGTCTCGTTCGTCGTCCAGGAAAGCGGCGACTTGCTGGGCGGCGACACACTCGAAGACGCAGTCGCGGCCGTCGCGCCGCTCGGCCCTCTCGCGCTCGGCCTCAACTGCATCCCTCCGCGCGGCCTGTCCGCGCTCCTGCCCCGGGTGCGGTGTGCAACTACGCTGCCACTGGCGGCGTATGCGCATATAGGGAACGCAGTCCCGCTGCGCGGTTGGAGCTTCGCGCAAGACGCGACGCCCACCGAGTACGCCGAGTATGCCCGCACCTGGCTCGAGTCGGGCGCCTCGATCGTGGGCGGTTGCTGCGGGACGACGCCGGCGCACGTGCGCGCGGTCGCGCGGCTGGTTGCCGGACGCTGACCGGACGCCAGAGTGTGTAAAATTGTCCGGCCGCTTCGGATGTGGCCCGCGCCGTTGGACGCCGGGCCGGCCCGCATACAATGTAGGCGTTGAAGCTCGCCAATGAGGGTTTGCGATGAGGCTGCTCACAGCATGGGCTCTTGCGATCGGGGCCGGACTGCTCTGTGCGAGCGCGGCGGGGCAGGCGCCACCGCCCCCGCCGAACCAGGCCGGCCAAGGGGCCGACGACACTTCCGAGGGCCTGTTCTTCACCGGCCCGATCATCGACCGGGCGATCGACCGGATCACGGAGGAGCTGGGCGGCCACTTCAAGTTCGACGACGACCAGGTGTACAACACCCGTGCAGTCGTGAAGGAGCGCTTCCCACGGTTTTTTCAGGAGAACCGCGCCCGGATCATCCGTGTCGTGAACCAGTGGACCGAGGCGATGCTGGGCGGCGACCCGCCGACACCGGAGGAAGTCGCCGAGTGGGCGAAGGTCGCGCAGCCGCTGATCGACGGCTTCGGCAACCTCGTCGAGGACAGCGCCAAGAACATGCGGCCCTTCATGACCGACGAGCAACAGACCCAGATGGACGGCGAGCTGGCGATGTTCCGCGTCGGCCTGAACTACGCCGACCGGCGCTTGCAGGTCTGGAGCGACGGCGGCTACGACTGGGAGTCCGAATGGCCACGCAGCGACAAGTTCCACGAGAAGGAGCAGCAGCGCATCAAGGAATATGACCTGGTCCGCCTTAGGGCCCAGCGGGAAGCGCTGGGCCTCGATCCCAACAGCCCGGCGGCCGCCGGCGGTGCCACCAGCGCGCCCGCAACGCGTCCCGACAAGTCAGACGACTGGACCGCCTACGTCGAGAGCTTCATCAAGCGCTACAAGTTGGACGAGGCGCAGAAGACCGCCGCGTACAAGCTCCTGCACCGCGCGGAGGATAGCCGCAACAACTACCTCCGCCGCAAGCTCGCGGACATCGACGCGATCGAGAAGCGCCTGAAAAGTGCCAAGACCGAGGAAGAGCGGACGAAGATCAAGGCGGAGTACGACCACTTCAACGAACCGCTCGACCGTTATTTCCAGAAGCTCAAGGAGGGCCTGGAGGCGCTGCCCACCCGCAAGCAGCGCGCCGAGGCCGCCAAGACCGAGCTGGAGAACCGGGCCAAGGCCGAGCCCAAGGCCGCCGGCAAGCACGAATAGGCTTCGTTTGTTCTCCGCCGCCGGCTAGAGCAAATTCAAAAAAGGG